>JAYEHE010000112.1:0-4194 GCA_034659415.1 Candidatus Zixiibacteriota bacterium
ACTTTAATGTTAAGCGGGCGATGCGGTCTTTGATCTATCGGATCGTATTGAACTAATCCCTGATCTGTCACTGTATCTGTGTAGTAACATATATAATCTTCTTCGGAATATGCATCGGGGGTATAATTTTCACTATTAACATCTATGGACTGCATAATAAAATCACCAGCCGGTTTAGGATCAGGCCAGAATTCGTATGTTTGGTACCAATCTTCATCAGCACAGGAAACCAATGTATCCCGTCCAACTACAGCACCTATCCAAAGGGCACCAACCCAAAGAAAAACTATATCACTTCCTTTTGGATAAACACAGGATGCAATTGATTGCCCTGTTAATGGATCCGGAATAGTTCTCCCTTCGGTACCAAAAGTACCATTATTACCAACCGCCAATTGAATATTCCCTCTGTTATGAGCGGCATACTCAATTGTTGGTCTGTCGGAAGCAACCGTATTGCTATTTATTTGTTTTAATGAGCGGTTGATTTTAGGATTGTTTGGTTCTAATGCGAAAACAGAAGATAAAAGAAATTGTGAAATAAAAAAAGAAATTATGATTTTTTTGATGAGCATTTTATTTCTTAATTTTATATATCGTGTTTTAACCATAAGCATCAATTAACAGAAATAGAAGTTACTTAAATATTCATATTATGCAAGCAATTTCGATAAAACAGGTATTCTTTTTTACGAGTGGAAATATGATTAGAGCAGTTTCTATGGAGTGGGACCGTTATTGAAAAGATATTCAATCAAATAAGTTAAATCAGAAATATCAATGATGCCTGAATTATTAGTATCACAATTCATAGTAGGACAGGCTAATACATTAAAATCTCCGAAAAGATAATTTACGACACAGACTAAATCCGAAATTTCTACCATGCCTGAATTGTTGTTGTCACAATTTAAAATTGTGGGGATAATAGTTATTGAACCGTCAAAACCTCGAACCTGATTACTGTCAATATAAATATCCACTGTCGTATCGGTAACAACATAATCATAATTATCCGGACCGGCATTTATTGTATCATATAAAACACAACTATCTAAAAGCCATTCCTGGCACAATAAATAATTAGTTGTATCGATTGTTGTATCAGAGACAAGACCTATAAGAGTGCCTTTTGCGTCGGCAAAATGTAATCTCGGTTGAATTTCAATAATGCTGGTATAATCAGTAATCCCAAATGTACTATCAATGGTATTGAAGGGTATTTTTAAGAATAATCCTCCTTGTTGGGGATATATTCCGGGATTAGTTCCTCCCGTTCCGGGCAAATCTGATAAGCCGGTTATTTGAATACTGCTACTGTCTGAATTAGTTTGAATTACAGACAGATAATCATATCCTGAAATAATACTATTTGTGCTGTCAAAACCATCTTCGGAAAAATCAAATTTCACTAAGTCCGGACGACTTGATATTAGTTCAAATTGAAAGCCAGCAATAATATCCTGAAAATTATCCATATAAATTGAAAGAAAGACCCCATGACTCGCAATTGGGGCAGTTGTATCACTTACCGTAAAATTTATTCTGGGAATGCTTTGACTATTTGACGTAAAAAGTAAAATAAAAAAGATTGTAAAGATAACTTTGGGAAATTTAAAATTCATCATAGACTCCAATTATAAAAGAGATTGAAATAATGTTTAGATAACGATAGGATCTATAATTCTTTCCTTAAGTATATTTTTAAGATAAGCATATATTTGAAATTGTCAAGACAATCAAAAAAATAAATAATGCGAATAAAAGGATAGCCCGCCTTGGCGGACTACTTCTATTTATTTCCACCACAAGCGGATGGGCTACAATAAATAAAGCTTGGAAACCTGACATTTATATTTTATGCAGATAGGCAGGTCTCAAGATAAAGAGAGACCTGCCCTACTATTTTCACTTGTCATTCCCGACTCCGATCGGGAATCCAGGTTCTCTTTGTCCTTGTCATTCCCGACTCCGATCGGGAATCCAGGTTCTCTTTGTCCTTGTCATTCCCGACTCCGATCGGGAATCCAGGTTCTCTTTGTCTTTATTAGTGATTTGCCTTCGCAATAAAATTCAAAATAAAAAAACAAGAAAACCTAGATTCCTGTTTTCACAGGAACGAAGAATAGAAAATAAAACGACAAAATAAATAATCACAACCATAAGAGTACCCTTTTCTATCAATAGCAGGCAAAGTCACATTTTTTCTTTAATTAACTTTTTAATTGATTGTCACAAAAAATAAGATTTATTTCAACCATGCGTATTTTAGGAATAGACCCCGGATTGCATATAACGGGATATGGAATAATTGACTCAGACAATGGTGAGTATCAAATCATCGAGGCAGGTGTGGTACGAACCAATAAAAAAGATAATATGGAACACAGGCTTTTAGAAATATCAAAAGAACTTGAAGAAATTATTGCTCAGTTCAAACCGGAGGCGGTAGCAGTAGAGGATTTATATTCTCATTATGCTCATCCTAAAACAGCAATAATTATGGGGCATGCTCGTGGAATTATATTTCTTAAATCGGCAGAGGCAAATATTCCTGTTTTTACTTATGCCTCAACTCGTATAAAAAATTCGCTGACCGGAAACGGAAGAGCCTCAAAAAGACAGATGCAGATGATGGTAGCATCGACTTTTGGAACAAGCGATATTTTTGACCCTCCGGATATTGCCGATGCTTTAGCTGTTGCGCTATGTCATGCTCGGGCACTGATTACTGACGGAGTATTAAAAATATGATTAGCAGAATATCCGGAAAATTGGTGAATGTAACCGATCAATTTGCCTTGGTCGAAAACAACGGTTTATATTATGAAATTCAGGTGCCGTCTGCTTTGGCACAAAAACTAAAAGATGAAATCCAATCCAGTAAAACTGGTCAATCTAGCAAACAAATTATATTTGAAACTATTTATTATATTGAAGCCGGAGATAGGAAATCGAGCCATTATCCAAGATTGGTTGGGTTTACTAATCCGGTTGATCGTGAATTTTTCTCATTGTTTACTTCTGTTGCCGGGGTGGGTATTAAGAAAGCATTAAAAAGCCTTGTCATCCCCATTAGGGATATTGCGGCGGCTATTGAAACAAGAAATTCTGCCGCTTTGACTAAATTGCCAGGCGTTGGGGGGAGAATGGCTGATAAAATAATAGCAGAACTCAATGGCAAGGCTGCTAAATTTGCACTGGCTAAAACCGGAGAAGCTCTGGCGGTTGATTCTGTCAAAAAAGATTTGGTGCCATTTGAAGAAGAAGCCCTTGAGGTTTTAATTCAATTGCAATATAAACGGAACGAAGCGATGATGATGATTGATAAAGTAATTAAAGCAAACCCTAAAATTAGTAGCGCTGAGGATTTAATTTCTTATATTTTCAAAAGTCAAAGTAACGAATAATAGATTAAGGTTTTTACTTACTTATGAGCCGTGAACGATTAGTATCTCCTCAAGCAATAACTCCTGAAGAAGAATCTGTCCAGATTTCATTACGTCCGAATACTCTCGATGCTATGTTGGGGCAAAAAGAGTTACGAGATAAACTTAAAGTATCAATTCAGGCGGCGAGGGGACGTGATGAGGCTATTGAGCATGTTCTTTTTTACGGACCACCGGGGTTGGGTAAAACTACTCTGGCACATATTATGGCTAAAGAGATGGGGGCAAAAATATATGTAACCTCAGGTCCGGCACTTCAGCGAACAGGTGATCTTATGGGGATAATGACTAATCTTCAGGAAAAAGACGTTTTATTTATAGATGAAATCCATCGCTTATCACCTGTAATTGAAGAATTTTTGTATCCTGCGATGGAAGATTTTAAGGTTGATTTTGTGGTTGATAAGGGTGCTTTTGCAAAAGTTATCAATGTTCCGCTGAAACGATTTACTTTAGTTGGAGCAACAACCAGAGCCGGTATGCTCTCGGCACCGCTTCGGGACCGATTTGGGCTATATTACCATATTGATTTTTACCCTGCTGAGGATTTAAAAGAAATAATAATCCGTTCTGCAAAACTATTGAATACTCCAATTGATGAACAGGCGGCGGCACTTATCTCCAAACGGTCAAGAGGTACTCCAAGAATTGCCAATCGGCTTTTAAGGCGGGTAAGAGATTATAGCGAAGTCAAAGGGGACGGAAAAATCAACTCAGAAATTGCTGAAAAGGCACTTGATGCCGA
>JAYEHE010000113.1:0-16195 GCA_034659415.1 Candidatus Zixiibacteriota bacterium
CTGTAAAATATGAACAAATGCGTTGGAATCTCGCCGAGGTTAAAGACCGGTATGATGAGTTAATAGATAAAGAGATTAAAATTAGGCATTTATTTGATTTACCTGAAATTAATTCCGAAGAGCGTCAGCTTGGTATTGGTGGTCCAAAAGCTTCTTTAGTTTCTAATTACAGTCCTGCTCAAGAAGTTGCTCACCTTACAGAATCCGAAGTTGATAGATTACTTAAATTATCCAAATTCGAACTTGAAAATTACAATAAAGTTGAAAATTCATTAATTGAAATTAAAGAGCGTTTAAATCATACTCCTTCGATTAAACCATGCAAAGGCTGGTATAGTAGTAGTTTCGGAATGAGAAATGACCCATTTACCGGTTATCGTCGAATGCATCGTGGAATTGATATTTCCAATCAAAAAGGAACCCCTATCGTTGCTCCATCTGATGGTGTTATTAAAATTGTTACCCGCAATAATGATTTTGGTAAAATGATAGCCATTGATCATGGTTATGGTTTCAAGACCCGATATGGTCATTTATCTCAGATAAATGTTAAAAGAGGGCAAAAAGTAAAGCGGGGCGATGTTATAGGTTTGATGGGTGCTACAGGTTATTCGACCGGCCCGCATTTGCATTACGAAGTAATCAGAAACGGTAAATTCTTAAATCCTAGAAATTTTATTTTAAATTAAAATTTCAATTATTACCCGTTCATTTGAGACTGTTGAAAAACCCCGATTATGTTCCGCACGCCTTGGCGTATTTTCAACCATGGCGGACGAGTCCGCCGCAGGCGAGCAAAGTAATCTAAACCGTTCAATTCTGTCATTGCGAATCCGCCTCAGGCGGATGAAGCAATCTCTCTTTATATGAGATTGCTTCGTCGTTTCACTCCTCGCAATGACAGAATTGAACAGTTTTTCAACAAGCCCATTTGAGCGGGTTTTTTTATTTCTTTTTATTCTCCCCAGTTACAATAATCTATCGGAAAATTACTCTCTATAATCCTGAATTATTAAAAATTGATTAGTTTGTTACTATTATTATGGTTTTTTATTCGAAATCTTTGTCTGAATATTAATCAAATAAATAAATAAATCTACTTATTTACCGATAATTTTAATAATTGAAATTTTAAAACAAAATGGAATTATGGATAATACAATAACTGAAACAACAAAAGATGAGACAAAAGAGATCATTCCTGATAATGTATTAGATTCGTTTGCTTATTTAATACATGATATTGAGTCTCCGTTAGCCTCAACAAAATATCTTCTTAAACTTTTAGAAGAAAACAAATATGATTCTAACAATGAATTACATAGAAAAATTGTAGAATCATCAAAAATTTCTTTAGGGCGAGCCGAGTCAATTATTTATGATATCATGGCAGTAATAAAATCGGGGGATTCCGGTTTTAATGCAAAAATGACCAACCTTGTGCCGGACGCTATAATAAAAGAAGCTATTGGCTTAGTTCATGGTTCTGCAATAGAAAATAATATCAAAGTTGAATTTACAAATAACAGTGGAGATTCAATTATCAAAGCTGACCCAAAACTTCTAAAAAGGATTCTTGATAATTTACTTTACAACGCTGTGCGTCATACACCTGCCGATGGGACTATTAATGTATATACTGAACCGACAACTGAATCGGTCTATATTCATATAAAAGATGATGGTCCCGGATTAGAGGATGTAGATCCAACAATTCTATTTGAAAAATTTGGGCAACTCGAATACAGATCAAAGGGAAAACATCGTGGAGTAGGCTTAGGGCTATTTTTCTGCAAACAAGCTATAACAGAAATGGAAGGCACCATTTTTGCCGATGACCATCCAAATGGTGGTGCAGTTTTTTCAATAAAATTAAATAAGGTGGGTTAAAGATGGATAATAATATTACTGATATTAACAAAAAGATTGAAGCGGAATCTTATCTTAAAACAGGCTCCAATGAATTGAGAGTACTGGAATATAGGGTATCGGGAATATCTTTTGGTATTAATATCCTAAAGGTTAGCAAAATTGTAAATGAGTTAACTGACTTTACCCAAGTTCCAGAAACTCATCCAACAATTACAGGTGTTTTTAAGGATATGGACCATCTAATTCCGATTGTTGATTTAGCAAAATTATTAAATATTGAAAATGAAAAAACAAGTCGTGAAAAAGTTATTGTCACAGAATTTTTTGGAGTCCGTACCGGTTTTCAAGTTGATCAACTTGATTGGATTCACCATTTCAAATGGGAAGATGTTATTGATGCCGAACAGGTTTTTAATAAAATTGATCAACCCTATGTATTGGGCATAGTTAAGCCAACCGAAGAAAGAATGATTCAACTTCTCGATTATGAAACTATTCTTTTAACTTTGAATCCTGATTTAGCTAAAAATAATAAATCAGAATATAAAATCGAGGAATCTTTGCACAATAAAAAAATATTAATTGCCGAAGATTCACCAGCAGTTAGGTCTATGCTGATAAATGAATTAACAGAAAATGGTTTCGATGTTAAGGCGGCTTCCGATGGCAAACAAGGCTGGGAATATTATCAAAAAGAAGATTTCGACCTGGTTATTTGTGATGTGGAAATGCCGCAAATGGATGGACTGGCTTTGACATTACAAATCAGACAGTCTCAAAAATCTGACATACCTGTCATTGTTTATTCATCTATTGGAGACATAGGAATGAAATCCAGAGCAAAATTCTTGAAAGCCGATGCCCATATCACTAAACTTAATTTAGATAAGCTATTAGTTACTGTTGAAAAATTATTAAAAGGCGAAAATATTAATTTTGACGGTAAAAATAATCAGGAAATAACTGAGTTAGAAGAAAACTTGGTCCCTGCATAAAAATTAAAATCATACAATTTTATTTTTAACCCTTTGCGTAAGCAAAGGGTTTTTTTTACATTATTTCTAAGGATTTTATATGGCTAAAACAAACAAAACTAATAAAAAAGGGTTGATTCTGTTTCTTTCGTTGGCAATTGTCCTTTTTGGACAAGCTGTCTGGTGGATTGCATTTATGGCTAAACTTACCGATGAGAAGGTTGATATTGCCACTGAATTGGGAGCTGAAAAAGCATTTCTTGATGAAATCCAAAGCCAGGAAATATCAAGGCAGATTATGATTGGCTTAGAAGGTGTCTTTTTTCTAATCTTTGTATTAATTGGTGCTTGGCTAATTTATAGGGCTCTTATAAAAACAGAAGAACTACAATTTCATCAGCAAAATTTCTTGATGGCTGTTACCCATGAATTAAAAACTCCCTTAGCGGCAATAAAAATATATCTGGACTCTTTAAATTCTGGAAAAATTTCTCCAGAAAAAAAACTGGAAATTATTCCTAAAATGAAAGATGATGTCAAACGGCTTGAAAAAATGGTTGAAAATATTCTTGATGCCGGAAGGTTTGACAGGCGAGGCTACAAATTAAATAAATCTGACTTTGATTTTTCAATTCTGTTAAATGATATTATAAGCGAATTTGAAAAAATACCTATTAAAACCAAATTCCGTTTTTCAAAAAACATACAGAAAGAACTAAAATTATTTGGAGATCCAAGTGCCTTACGAAGAGCGATTGATGCCATAATAGAGAATAGTTTCAAATATAATGATAAAGATCAGATTGATATTAACATTGAATTGTTTGAAATTAAAAACAAATACCAATTGGAAATTTCAGATAATGGGATTGGAATTAGTAAAAAAGATTTGAATGAAATATTTAAACGCTTCTATCGAGTAGGTGATGAACTAAGAAGAAATAAGCCCGGAAGTGGATTGGGGTTGTATCTTTCACAGGAGATAATTAAAGCCCATCATGGTAAAGTATATGCTCATTCTGATGGAATTGGTAAAGGGACAACATTTATAATTATAATAGATAAGAAGGATAATGGTAGTAACTAAAACAATATTATTGGTAGAAGATGACCCTAATCTTGCTGATGGGTTAACAATTAATCTGGAAGCTGAAGGTTATCAGGTTGTTCACATTGACCAAGGCAATCTTGCTTTTAAAGAATTCAAAAAAGGTAACTTTGATTTAATACTGCTCGATATAATGCTTCCGGGAACAGATGGCTTGACTATCTGTAAAATGATTAGGGATGATGGTGCAACAGTGCCTATTTTATTTATCAGTGCCCGAAGTGAAACTCAGGAACGAATCGACGGTCTTTTAGCTGGTGGAGACGATTATATCAGCAAACCGTTTGAAGTTTCAGAACTGTTAGTAAGAATTCAGGGAATTTTCAGAAGACAGGCATGGTTGGCATTAAAAGATGATATTGAAGAATTGTTTGAATTCAACGGCAGAAAAATAAATTTCAAAACATATAAAGCATACGGACCTGGTGGAGAATTTTTACTCTCTCGTAAAGAATGCATGGTGATGAAATATCTAATTGAACGTCAGGGTGAAGTTGTTAGCCGGGATCAACTGTTGGATGCGGTTTGGGGCTATCATATTTATCCAACCAATAGAACTATTGATAATTTCATTCTAAGATTGCGTAAAATTTTTGAAGATGACCCCAAAAATCCGGATTATATTGAAACTATCCGAGGTGTTGGATATCGGTTCGCAAAAATATAAAATTAATAAATTTCTTGCTATTTAGTAAATTGCTTCCTATCTTATAGAAAGCAGATTCCAATACTTTTTCATTTCGATTAATCTGCTTAAAAAAATTAAATGGGTAGTACTATGAATCTTGATACTTTTAACAATCTGGATTCTATTAAAGAATTTATTTCATCATTTATTGAAACTGCACAAGAATTCATTTTGTCAATGAATGAGTTTCTTCAGGGCAATCTGGGGGATTCTGCCCATTCGGTGGTTTTATTTCTTTCAGTAGCTTTAGGATTTTTCATTATCTATAAAGTAGTTAAACTGGTCATTCAATTGGTTACTTATTTAGTGGTAGTTGGATTATTAGGAATAGCCCTTTATGCTTTCAAATATATATTAAATTAACCTATCCGGTTTAATAGATATTCTGTTGGATATATTCAATAATTATCTTTTTATTATTATTTTCAAAATTAAACTTTCCCGCATAACCAACTGTAATACAAGAGGTTAAGAAAATAGTGTTTTCTGGCAAAGTGCTTGCATTGATATCAATTGAAAAGTTGAAACAGTACAAGTTTAAGCCGGAAAACGTATTATGGTTAATAAAAAGAAATGTATTCATTGTGGAAAGAAACTAATCAGGAAAAAAGGAGTCTTACTTTGTCTGGAATGTAACAGTGATGCTCTTGATTTAAATATTCTATTTAAGGATGATGATGTTCCTGAAGATCATGTTTTTATTGAATGTCCAGGGGCTACATTATATCAACCAGGTACGAATAACATTATTGCCGGTGTTAAATTTATAGATGACGATGACCCTTTTATGGGCCATAAAATAATTGGTGAGCCGGTTTTTGCTCCCAATCATAAAAGAAAAAGACTTATCAAAAGAGATTCTCTGGGAAAAATTAGACGCTGTGAGGCTTGTCAGGACTATACAGTGAGGATGCGTCGTAAAGAAGGAGCAGACTTTTTTATACCTTCCGTCAAACACCCCAAAAGAAAATCATTAAAATCAGTCAAGCATGTATCATCAGAACCTACATCATAACCAATAAATTTGATTATTTTAGTAAATGCCCAATTTAGTACAATAATCGAATTATCATTCTTAAATTTTAATATCATCAAATCGAAACTATTTTGACCTCTATCCGTAATTAATACCAACAGATTAAGGAGGTTTTTGATGTATCGTATAACTGGTATTATTTCTCTGGCTGTTTTGCTTATGATAAGTTCTGTTACGGCAGATGATTTTTTTGGTTTGTTCAAAAGAGGCGAAAGAGGATCAGGATATTTGAAAACAGTGGAACTTGACCTTGATTCTTTCAATCGCATTGAAACGCATAATTCCAGTGATTTTATCATACGTATAGGAGAGGTACAAAAAGTTTTATTAACTTTCGATGATAATCTTCTTGATAATATTGTTACTAAAGTTAGAGGCAAAACCTTAAAAGTTGACACAGACGAATCTTATTCATCCCGTAATAACTGTAAATTTGAAATCACTATTCCATCTTTAGAATATATTTCAATCTCAGGTTCCAGTGACTTTGAGGTTAAAGAATATAAAGGCGAAATGTTTACCTGCAAAATTACGGGCTCGGGTGATATTACTATTGATGGAGAAGTAAAGAAGTTAAAAATCAGAATCAATGGTTCAGGTGATTTTGATGGTCGTGAATTAATATCCGAAGATGTTCGGATAAAAATCAGTGGTTCCGGTGATGCGGATCTATTTGCCTCGGAAAGTTTCGATGGTTCAATTTCTGGCAGTGGTGATATAACTGTTTATGGCAATCCAGAATATTTTGACCGTTCTATAAGTGGTTCTGGCTCTATCAGACGACGTTAATTTTAGTATAAAATATATAATATTCATAAACAACGGAATCAATTTCCGTTGTTTTATAATGCTTCTTCAAGCAACATCATTTAACGCTATAACTCATTATAGTATAACGAGATAGATGTATTTTTTTGCTTGCTATATGTTTCAACAATTCGTATAATATATATTATGGGTAATATGAGAAAAAGAGATAAAAATCAGCCGGTTGAAATTGGTTCAATGGTTGATAAAATATTTAAATCTCTGGGATTGTCCGGCAATTATAATGGTTGGAGAGTTATTTCCAATTGGGAAAATATTGTTGGAGAGGTACTTGCAAAAAAAACAAAACCTAAGAAATATGAAAATGGCATTTTATATGTTATTGTTGAAGATGCATCTTGGCGGCAGAATTTACAGATGAATATAGGTGAAATCCTTGGACGCATTCATGCTTTGCCGTATGGGAAAGTTATAAAAAAAATCAGATTAATTGGATATTAGAAAGGACAGTTGCTCAATGGCGACTAATGTCAAAGACAAAGAAAAAATAGAAGAAAAATCATTGGGTCATAAATATGATGCTACAACTATCAAAGTTCTGGAAGGATTGGAAGCGGTTCGTCGTCGTCCTGCGATGTATATCGGAGATACTGGTCAACGCGGTTTGCATCATATGGTTTATGAAGTTGTTGATAACTCGGTTGATGAAGCCTTGGCTGGTTATTGTGATAAAGTAATTGTTGAAATTAACAAAGATGAATCAATATCAGTTATAGATAATGGTCGTGGTATTCCGGTTGAGATGCATCCGGAACAAAAAGTTTCCGCTCTTGAGGTTGTCATGACAACTCTTCATGCAGGCGGTAAATTTGATCATGATTCCTATAAAGTCTCCGGTGGACTGCACGGTGTGGGTGTTTCTGTTGTAAACGCTTTGTCAAAAAAATGCCAGGTGGAAGTGTCTCGTGATGGTGATGTATATATTCAGAAATACGAGTATGGTGAAGCTAAGGGAAAAGTAAAAAAAACAGGAAAACGAAAAACAAGCGGAACCAGGGTTACTTTTCTTGCCGATGATGAAATATTTAATAAAGTTCAATATAAGTTTGATATTATTGCATCCCGACTAAGAGAATTGGCTTTTTTAAATCAAGGTTTGAAAATAATTCTCAATGATAAAAGAAATGATAAGGAAATTGAATTTTATTATAAGGGTGGCTTGGCATCATTTGTTGAATACCTTAATGAAAGTAAATCTCCTATTTTTAAAAAACCAATTCATTTTAGCAAAATTGACGATGATGTTGAGGTAGAAATTGCTATCCAATATAATGACAGTTATAGCGAATCGGTTTATTCTTACGTAAACAATATTAATACTATCGAGGGTGGCACTCACTTGACAGGTTTCAAAACTGCCTTAACTCGTTCTATTAATAGCTATGCTTCTAAATATAATCTGGTTAAGAAAAATGGAATTTCTATTGTTGGTGATGATAGTCGTGAAGGTTTAACCGCAGTAATATCAGTAAAAGTTCGTGACCCACAATTTGAAGGACAAACTAAAACAAAATTAGGTAATTCTGAGGTTAAGGGAATTGTCGAGCATGTTACTAATGAATATTTAGGTTTCTTTTTTGAAGAGAATCCTTCGATTGGTAAAAAGATTGTTGAGAAATTAGTTTCAGCCGCTACTGCTCGTGAGGCGGCTCGTAAAGCAAAAGAACTGACACGACGCAAAACAACTTTAGATAGTGCCGCTCTTCCGGGGAAATTGGCTGATTGCTCGATGCGTGATGCGGAATCATGCGAAATTTATATTGTCGAGGGTGACTCGGCGGGTGGTTCTGCCAAACAGGGCAGAGATAGAAGATTTCAAGCTATTCTTCCTCTGAGAGGTAAAATCCTCAATGTAGAAAAATCCAGAATTGATAGAATTCTCAGTAATACTGAAATTCGTTCAATAATAACAGCTCTTGGATGTGGTATTGGTGATGAATTTGATGCTTCCAAAGTCCGGTATCATAAAATTGTTATTATGACTGATGCTGATATTGATGGTTCCCATATTCGCACCCTGCTTTTAACTTTCTTTTTCCGTTATATGCGTCCCCTGATAGATTTAGGATATATTTATATTGCACAACCACCATTATATTTGATTAAACAAGGTAAAAAACTTGTTTATGTCTATAGCGATAATGAAAAAGATAAAACTATGAAAGCTATGCCAAAAACTGGAGTTCATCTTCAACGCTACAAAGGATTGGGTGAGATGAATCCTGATCAACTTTGGAAAACTACGATGGATCCCGAGGCAAGAACGCTTCTACAGGTTAATCTTGATGATGGTGCTGAAGCTGATCATTTGTTTTCTGTTTTAATGGGAAGTGATATTGCACCTCGTAGCCAGTTTATTCAGGAAAATGCCAAGTACGTAAGAAATCTGGATATATAAATAGAAATTTATATTAAAAAGAAAAAGTAGCCCACTTTGTGTGGACTACTTTTTTTATTTGTCTTCCTTTTTTTGTGAAGGAGTAGGAGGGCTTATCACTTCATCGGGGAGTTTAAATTTGGGGGTAAAAATCCCAAGATACCGTTGGTACCATTTCCATTTTTTCTTTTCTTTTTTAAGAAATTTTTTAATTCTTTTTTCCCTGCTCAAAGCAATAGAATCATATTTTTCTATTTTTTGCAGAAGAATTTCAATTGTCTCTCTTTTCTCAAGAGACATTCTTAGAGTGTTATAATCTTTAAAATTAAAAACAGTTTGTATAATCGGCTCGAAAAAAACCATTGTCTGCGAACCAATATAGTTTAAAGGTTTTACAGATTCCAAAAATAGAATCGCAGGAACCGCCATCCCTTTTTCAACCACTTTTTTAGCTAATTTTTCCAGAACTTCATTTTCATCTTCTGGGATCGGTTTTTCTTCTGGATCAGGTAATTCGGTACTGCCCTTAAAGAAACTCATTTGACGTCTCCGGTTGAATTATCGGTTATAGTTGGTTCTTCTTTATTAATATTAGATTCAATAAATTTAAGCACTTCATCTTTATTCTTTTCAAACATCAAATAAATTCCTCTGAAATTTTCCATTCTGGTTTGTTCACTATAAGGAGAAAGCAGAACACCATTTTTATCAGGGTAATAGCTTCTGTATAGTTGCCATTCTTTTTTTAATGTTTGAGTAGTGGTTTTGATAATTATCATTTTGTTATTTAATTCATATATTGTCGGAAAATAAAATTTTGAGAGAGATCCAAACAGTACAACCAAAGCTAAAATAGTAAACCATTGGGATTGGGTGCTGTAATTGACTATATATCCGATTAAAAAAATAAAAAATGTAACAGCAATGGAGATTAACGGACGGCGTTTAACAGGGTGCACTGTCCATTTTAAACTATTGGCTAATGTTTCATTCTTTCCCGATTCAGTCATTTTTTATTTTTCTGCGTTTGGATTGCGATAGCGTTCGTTTTTAACGGTTTCCATTTTTTCCAACAGTTCTTTTGGGTCAAAAACTCTTTTATCGATTAACAATCTAACAAGAGCTTCCTGAGAAAGGTTATTTGAAAGAGCTAATTCTTCGTAAGTTATATCTTTTTCTTTACCGTCAACAATCATTTTTAAAGCAATTTTTTTTTCTTCAGACATTGTAAATCCTTCCCAATGTTTAGTTTTGTGTTTCTATGTATGAACTATCTTGTGGAACAGCATTCGGCTTGACAAGTGGAATAGCTTGTTCCAATTCAACTTTATAAAGAGGCATAATCATATTTTCACGATGTTCTCCAAAATTTACCAATCCGGATACACCATTAAAACCAGTAACATTTTTTATAAATTCGGCAATTGATTCTTTTGACTGGTTACCATCTAAGATTGCCATGGTAATAAGTTTCATCGCATCATAACCAAGACACGTCAATCGACTTGGCTTACCGCCATAGCGTGAATCATACTGAGCAGCAAAGCTGAAATACTCATCCCCTGAACCAGTTGACAAAAATGGTGATGAAAACACTATACCTTTAGTAATATCGTCTCCCAATTTCATTACCGATTCATCACTCCAACCATCGGAACCAAGATAGAAACCTGTCAAACTATAGAAATGCAATTGTTGTGCGAGTTGCCTTAGCTGTTTGGAACTGCCCGGTAAAAACAGACAATCAACAGAAGCAACTATTTCCTCCGGAATCAAAGTATCGCCATCAGGATTTATATAGTAGTCATCTTCTGAATCAAAACCAAGAAGAAGAGCTTTGATGTCTCTGATAATTTTACCAAAATCATTATCACGGGGGCGATAATATTCAATAACTACAATATTGCCTCCCAATTGTTCGAATCTATCAGAGAAAGCTCGTGCCATTCTAAGATGTTCTGCAGAAGTTGAAGTAATTATGACTGCAGAATCAGCCTGAATATTTTTAATAGCGTACTCCGCCATACGGATGCCTTCCAGTTCAATATTAGGTGAAAGCTGAAAAGATGTTTCAGATAGACGGGTTAATCCGGCTTGGGTTGCCGCTGGGATTATTAATGGTAACGATGTACAACTTAGGGCGGCTGATGATACCGAAGCTTCATTACTTGTTAGCGGACCTATGCAGGCATCAGTTTCAAACGATTTTGACAATTCACCAATTATCCGACCGGCTTCAATTGGGTCGCCTTTGGTATCATAAGTGCTAAGTTTAATATTTTTACCTGAATTTTTTCTTAACATTTCAGTAGCAATTACAACCCCATTGAATATGTCCAGAGCAAAATTATTTAGCTCTCCAGTAAATGGAAGCACTACTGCAATTTCATAAGAATTTTTAAATTTATCAATGGTCTTGCCGGAAATTTGAGAAGGATCAAAAGTCATATTGCAGTAATCTAATAATTTTTTAGCTTTGCTGATTTCGCCTCTTTCAAGCTGAATATCAGCCAATATTTTAATAAGGTCACAGCGTTTATTTTCAGGAATAGTAAGAAATTCATTGGTGCCCATTTTAATCGAGCTTGCAGATTTAAATGATGCCTCCAAAGACGCTTTAGCTTGATTAGATAATTTATCATTAGAAGAGAGTCCATAAGCGGCTATATAATCTTTGATAGCCTGACTAATGTTACCTCTTAAGTAATAGGCATTGCCACGAAAATAGTAAGCGTATGGATATGAAGCTTTTTTATTGAATTTCCTTATGTAATAAGAAAAACTGGCAATAGCTTTATTGTATTGATTTTCATAAAATTCTGCTTTTGCACGATTGAAAACAAACAGGTCAATATTTTTTGAATTGGAAAACCTTCCGGCTAATTCCTGAAAGATTTGAGAGGCATTGTAATAGTTTTCTTCTTTCAGCAGTCGTTTTCCTTTGGCATATAAAGAAACTGCTTCGGGGTCATCGTCTATTACTTCTGCTGTTAAGTTTGCAGTAAGTGTTATGGCTATTAGAAAAACAACCAATATGTAAATTAAATTCTTCACCCTATAATGAATACTTTCCAAAGTCTTCCGGGTCAATTTTTCTCAATCTTTCCCTAAGAGATTCCGGATCATTTGGTATATCCGGAATATCCGGTGAATCAATATTACTTAAATCAAACAACTCTTCATTGACAAATATTTTGGAGTCTGTTTTTAGAGCTAAAGCGATAGAGTCAGAAGGACGTGCATCAATAAAAAATTCTTCCCCATTAGTAAAGAGATATAAGCGAGCATAAAAGGTTTGCTCTTTAAGTTCAGTTATTTCCACCCGAGTAATTTTGGCGTTAAGAGTATTGATTATTTCAACCAAAAGATCGTATGTCATGGGACGTCGTGCAATTACTCCGGAAAGTTGCATAGCAATTGACCATGCTTCTGCGTGCCCAATCCAGATTGGCAGAACTTTATTAATTTCACTTGGAGCCAGTATGACCACCGGAGAATTGGTGGTCATATCCAATGCCAAACTTTCGACTTTTGCTTCAAGTAATTTCATTTATGAAGATTTTTTAATTACCCACAATTTTAAATTAGCTGTAACATTTTTGTCAACTTTTACAGGAATAGTATAAACGCCAAGAACTTTTATTGGTGTTTCAATATCAATAGCTCTCTTGTCAACAGTAATACCTTCTTTTGCCAAAAGCTCAGCAACATCAGCATTAGTTACCGATCCAAATAATTTGTCTTCTTCACCAACTAAAACTTCGTGCGAGATAGATAGTTTTTCGATTTTGTTTTTAATTTTCTCCGCTTCGCGCAGAAGTTTTTTCTTGTGGATGTCTGCTTGTTTATGAAGTTCATCAATCGCTTGTAAGTTCGCTTTTGAAGCAGGAATTGCCAGATTGCGTGGAAAAAGGAAGTTACGTCCGTAACCATCCTTCACATCAACCGTTTGGCCGGCTGACCCAATATCTGGAACATCTTGTCTTAAAATGACTTTCATAGCAAGTCCTTTCCTAATTATTTATAATACAATTTTTATTTCATTCCAATAATTTCTTTTGAATGCACTTTACGCCAATCAGCGAAGCTATCTATAAAACCTAAAAGTACTATTACGAAATAGCCTACTAATTGAGTGAAAAACAAAAGAATATAGAACATAATTTTCATAAATCTTGAAATATTAAGTTTCTTTAAATAGTATTCAACTACTGATAATCCGGTCAAACAATAATACACCGAAAGAATAGTAAGAATATTATCAGCTATTATTTTTAATTGTTCACCTCCGATTAAACGGATAATAATCGAAACGATTACAATTGGTGTTACGGAAAAAGGAACTTTCCAATAACTAAAGGGGATTATCCGTTGATACACTGGGTCCTTGCGGTCTAACATTAATAAAAACAACAGATACCCAACAGAAAATTGGAGAAGAATTCCCAAAATCATAGTCGATGGTAACAAGCGAGTAAATACAGCCAACATTTTTTGGAATAAGAGAATATTATCAGAGATAGCCTCAGAAGAATAACCAATAGTAGTCAGATTTTGCCTAAACTCTTCTATCATCAATTGAGAATTTTCTTTAGCAACAGTTATCAACTCTGACCAAATGGGATACATTAACATCAGGCTAAAGACAATTACAGCTACACCTCCATAGATATAGACTTTTAATTGTTTATGGCTATTAATATTCATTTTTCCTGTAATTACTCCAGCAAACAAAATAGAACTCCAACTTAACAATAATTCAAGAATATTATTTGATCCAGATAACATACAACCTAAAACAACAGCACAAATAGCACTTCCCCATAAAAGATAAGTGTTTTTATAATATGCTAATGATGCAATTCCATAGAATAAGTAAATTGTTATAAAATAAACAATAGTAGATACACCAACAATTGTGAAACTGTTAGAGTCAGTAGAATTGCCAAATAGCAAAACCGAATAAGTGATCATTGCAATCAGAATTGGAATTTTTCTGACTTCTGTCTTATCAGATAATCTGATTGAATGATTGTTGTTTTCGGTTTGTTTGTTTTCTTTATCTATAAGATTCACTTTCAAAAGCCATAATCGCTAAAATACGACCCCGTTTAATAGCGGTTGTCAATTTTCTTTGGTGTTTGGCACAATTTCCAGTAACCCGACGCGGGATAATTTTCCCTCGTTCATTCACAAAACGCTTTAATACACGTTCTTCTTTATAATTTATATAAGAAATTTTGTTTTCGCAAAAGCGACAAACTTTTCTTCTTCTTGTTTCACGCATTACAACCTCGTTTTTTATATTTAACTGTTAACTTACAGTTCATCTTCTTCATTGTATAAACTTTCATTGTCAGTAGATGATTTCGGCTCTACTTCTTTTTTAACTTCAGTATCAGCCTTAACTTCCTCAGCCGCAGGTTTCTCTGCAACAGGCTCTGAATCTATTTTAGTTTCAGTTTCAGCTTTAACTTCAGTTTTAATTTCTGGCTCTTCGGTTTTAACCGGCTTAGTGTCAGTTTCTTTTACATCAGTATTTTCTGATTCTGCCTCTTTTTGGGCTTGCTCTTTTTGGGCTTGCTCTTTTTCTCTTTGTTTTTTCTCAAGCATATCACCTTCGTAAACAATCGTAAGATGTCTGAGATAGGTTTCATCGAGCTTAAGATGCCGATCTAAAATTTTGAGAACATCCGTATTAGATTCAAAAATGAAACTGGCATAGTATCCTTGTGTCAGACCTTTAATCTGATAAGCCAGTTTACGGGTACCCATGTGATCAGCATGGAGAATCTTTCCGGAATTATTTGAAATAATTTCAGATACAACATTAACCTTGTTGTCAATAGTTGCATCTTCCATTTGGGGATTGATAATAAAAGTAGTTTCGTAGACTTTCATTTCTAATCCTCCCTTTGGACGTTAAGGGTTAACAAACGGCTTAGCCTGGATCTACTTAAAGACTAAGCAGGGTTTACTATATTATACTTTGTCATGACAGAATCAATATCATGCTCTTTAGCATATATCGTAGCTTCCATCCCGACATTTATAATTTTTTTTACTTCTTCCTTTTCACTTTCTTTAAATTGCCCTAAAACAAAATCTCTGACTTCAATGTTTTCAGGCAATGGTCCAATTCCCAATCTTAATCTTGGGAAATTTTCAGTCTCAAGTTCTTCAATTATTGAACTTAAACCGTTATGACCGCCATCAGAACCTGACTTGCGAATTCTAATCTTTCCTAAAGGAAGATTGAAATCATCAACAACAATCAAAAGTTGTGAAATATCGAAATCATATTCTTGTAAAAGAGCCTTCACAGCCAGACCGGAAAGGTTCATATAAGTTGTTGATTTTGCAATCACCACAACCAAATGGTTGTCTATGTTTATTTTTGTAGCATCAAAAAAATTATGTCTAATACTAAACTTAGTATTTAATTTCTCAGCTACACAATCAACAACATCAAACCCGATATTATGTCGGCTGTTTTTATACTTTCTGCCAATATTTCCTAATCCAACAATCAGTTTAGTCATTAACCTCCTAATATATGGTCAGTTAGGAATTCAGCAAGGGACGAAAGATAAGGAAATAAATTTTTTTGTCAAGATATTTAAGCGACCGCCAATATTTCATAAGATGTTGTTACACAATATAGTACGTAAATTATTGGACTTAGTAAAGGGATATGGTGCTAAATTATTGAGATAATTTTCTGAAATCCTGTCCGGTTGGTTGTTGGAATACGCGTAATTCAAATTCAGGTAAAACTGCTAAAATATGATCAAAAATATCGGCTTGAATATCTTCGTACTTAGCCCACCGTTGGTCGTTTGAAAAAATATATATTTCTATCGGTAAGCCTTTGTCAGTTGGTTGAAGGTGTCGTATCAGAAAGGTCATATCCTGATGGATTTTGGGGTGGTTTCTTAAATAACTTACCAGATAAGCTCTGAAGGTACCAACATTTGTCATACGTCTGCCATTAACCAAAATAGAGTTGTCAATTTGATTTTTTTCGTTATAATTATTTAATTCGGGCTCTTTGTTACTGATATATTCGGAGAGGAATTTAATTTTTTTAAATTTTTGTAACATTTGTTCAGTACAAAATTTCACACTGTTCATATCAATTGATATTGTACGTTTAATTCTTCGTCCCCCTGATTCACTCATCCCACGCCAGTTTTTAAAGGAATCAGAAATCAAGGAATAAGCCGGGATGGTAACAATAGTTTTATCCCAATTTTGAACTTTAACGGTATTGAGAGTAACATCAATCACATCACCATCGGCACCAAATTTT
>JAYEHE010000114.1:0-4187 GCA_034659415.1 Candidatus Zixiibacteriota bacterium
TTGCCTTAAGAGGGGCTTTTGTTTTTATATTATAATACTTCGGAAAAGTTGCAACCAATGATGAAAGAGTCAGTTTTTCTTCGACCAAACAGCTTAAAACCAAAGCCGCCCCAACTAAAGCATCGCGTCCGGCATGACATTCTGGATAAATGACACCGCCGTTTCCTTCACCGCCAATACCGGCTTTTTTAGCTCTCATCATCTGCACGACATTTGATTCGCCAACCTTTGAATAATATACTTTTGCTTTGGATTGCTCGGCTATATCAGCAGTTGTTTTTGATGTAGATAAATTAATCACGACATTTTTACGTGATTTTTTCAAAACCTGTTTAACAGCTATAGTAAGAGTTAATTCTTCACCAATAGGCATTCCATTTTCATCAACCAGAGCCAACCTATCAGCATCTGGGTCACAAGCCATGCCAATATCAGCTTTATGTTTTTTTACTGCTTTTGAAAGTTGATTTAAATTTTTTGCGACCGGTTCTGGTTCATGAACAAAATTGCCATCATTGTTACAATTAAGTTTTATAACTTTTGCACCCATTCTCTCAAGCAATAAAGGTAAAGCTAAAGAGCCGGCACCATTGATAGCATCGACAACAACTTTGAATTTTTTTCTTCTGATTTTAGGAACAGAGATAGTTTTTAATTTGAATACTTTTTTAATATGAATATCAATCCAGTTGTCCTGATAAGATATTTGCCCTAATTTAGTAACTGGAACATATAAAAAATTTTCAGATTCAAAAATAGAATTTAGTTTTTTGTATTCAGCAGGAGTGATAAATTCACCGGTTTTATTGAAAAACTTTAAAGCATTCCATTGTGTAGAATTATGCGAGGCTGTAATACAAATACCCCCCACTGCTTTTAAATCTTTAACTGCAACCTCAACTGTCGGAGTTGGAACAATCCCAATATCGACAACATCAATCCCTGTCGAAACAAGACCTGATTTCACAGCATTTTTAACCATTTCGCCTGAGGGTCGGCTGTCTTGCCCTATAACAACTTTTCCCTTTTTTAAAAATGTCCCAAAAGCGGCGGCATATTTAACGATTATTTCAGGATCAAGGCCATTTCCAACAATACCCCTAATTCCCGATATTGATTTAATAAGAACTTTTTTACTCATAATAATACTATTATCGTTTAAATTAGATTAGATTTTATATAATTATTATACTATTAATATATTCTTCATACAAGTTTATAACTTCAAGTTAATCCCTTTAACATAAACAACTTACAATGACTCTGCAATTTTAGAATGTAAATACCTGTTACTTGCTAAAATCTGATTATCAAATATTGAATATTTTTTGCCATCAATTCGTGTAACTTTTCCCCCAGCTTCGGTAACTATCAAATATGCCGCGGCAGTATCCCAAGGGTGAAGATAAAACTCCCAAAAACCATCTATTCTCCCACAAGCTAACCAGCTTAAATCCAACGCCGCCGAACCGGCTCTTCTAACTGCTTGAGCAGATTTAACCATTTTAGCAAAATGACCTAAATTATTTTTTTTAGCTGTTTTTACATCGTAAGAAAAACCGGTTGCAAGTAAAGCCCTGTTTAGTTTTTTCTCTTGCGATACTTTTATTTTTTTATTGTTCATATACGCACCCAAATTCAAACCAGCAGAAAATAGTTCATTCCGTTCAGGATCATAAACAACAGCGGCTATTGAATTATTCTTATACTCCAAAGCAATTGAGACCGAGTAAACTGGAAAACCATGTGAAAAGTTAACAGTTCCATCAAGAGGATCAATTACCCATCTGAATTTAGCTTGAGATTTTTTATTTGATCCTTCTTCAGATAATATATCATGACCAGGAAATTTCTTTTTGATACTATCAATAATATACTTTTCTGATTTCAAATCAAACTCGGTTACGGGATCAATTCGCCCTTTGTAACTTATTTTTTTAGGGCGGTTAAAACCATCCTTTAATATTTCCCCAGCTCCTAAAGCTATTTTAGAGGCAAATTTTATATAAGAACCAATCTCTTTTTTGCTTAAGTTATTTTTCATAATATTTATTTAGCAATTACCGCTTTATTGTTCTCAATTATATATTTTTTAATTTATATGATTTTTTTAACAAAAGACAGGATTTAATAATTCAAAATATTTATTAGTAAATGTATAGCATCAATATCAAGACTGCTAACCATTTCCAGCAATGGTAAACCGCAATATATAATCTGACCGTCCCCGATTCTTGTGACAGATAATAATGCTCCGCCATTTGGAGTTCTATAGACAACTTCAGCCGGTGTGATAACTGCAGAAATTACTCTTTTCTTATTATAGAACGATGAAAACAGATTTTTATCAGATACTTGAAATGGTTTTGATAATATCCTTGCTTCCATAATACTATTGGTTATTTGAGATTTATTCAGATACTCTTCCATAGGAACAAACCCAACTGGTAAAACAGACTCCGACCAATCATCGGGCTGTCCGAAAAGAACCACTGATCCACCCTGACGAATATAATTTTCAAATTTGTGTTTTATTTTTGTAATACCATTATAGATTCTGAACGAACCAGAACCAATCACAATAACATCGAATATACTCAAGTCATATTTCTCTATCGTATGGTTTGTGAGCGGTTGAAAATTAGCATCAGTCATTCTTATAATATCTTCAAATAAACCACTTGTATCGGCAAGAAAGCCTATCTGCACTTTATCCGAAATATGGCTGGAGGCTACTCGAATCAGGCAAGTGTCAGAGGCAATTAACTTATTGTCTATATATAGATTGATATATTGATGCTGGATACCCATTTCAAACAGATTAGAAATTGTAAATGGTATTCTAATCGTGTTAGTTGAAGCACCTTTTTCCAAATAAATATAATTTCTATAAGAGCCGGCAAACATACCGCGCGGAGTTTCCAGTTGTAATTTAACTGTGTCTGAATAATTTTTTGGTTTAATTATTTCAATCTGAGTATTCATTGATGACACTACTCTGTCAATATCAAGATCTTTAAATGGAGGAATAAACTTAAAATCCGGAATAAATCTTACTTTTATATCCGGCTTCTCATAAACCGGAAAACTATTGTAAAAAGTCATCCTATTTTTTCTCGAAATAATCTCAGCTGAAAATAACAGTGACTCCGGACTGGTAGCTTCCAAATAAGCTTTATCAATATCCACCAAATATTCGCGTTCAAAAGTTTGATGAGGGTTTATTTCAATCCTTGAATCACTCAAACTAACTAAATTTGAATCCCAGTACGGATGAAAAGTAAAATTTTCAAAAGTTACTCCAAGCGGACTATCAACGGAAAGTGAAATTCTAATCTTTGCCACAGGTCCATGAGGTGAATCACGCAAAAATATTTTACCATTCCAATTTATTCCAATAACTCCTAAAGATGACTTTTCAACTCGGTTATAAAGCTCTTTCAAATACGGGGAAAAATCTTCGAATTTTGATTCTTCGAGTTTTAATGACGGATTTCTGACAATTTCTGTCAGTGAACGATAGCCATCAATTAAAAAATTTACATCATCCGGCGAATAACTATTTCTGGATTGATTAAAGAAAACCAAAAAGTTGACTGCTTTTCCATAGAGCATTGCTCTTTTAGGTCCAGATGTAAAAGAACGGTTAATAACATCTAAAAGGCGGATTAATTCAATTCCGGAAACAAAATCAACTTCCGGTTCATCTTTTTCCGTTTTTGATTTTATTAATTTATACCTGATTAAATTTTCAGTTTTATATCCAGTAAAAGAATAATGAGGAATCAATTTTGGGATTTCATATTCAATTCTTTCTTTATACCTATCGTATAATTCTCTTCCATTAAGAATCAGCGGAGTATCTTCGGGAGTTAGGTTTTCTTTAATTAAATACTTATATACTTTTTGAATATTAAATAATCTTGAAACAGACCGAGGCGTTTCAATTATGGCTTTTTCAAATTCATTATAGAGGTTTCCTTTTGTGTTCCCGAAAATAACTATATCCGGATATCTATCAGCAAAAAACCGGTTAAAACTGTTTTGTGCCCATAACGAATCAGTTTCATCAACAGTCAGATTAAAGAGATAAATCTCTTTATCTTCAAGAGACCTTTCTCTTTGCTGAAACTTATTTCCCGGCCTAAGACTTATTAAATCTATCCGACAGCCATAATTTTCATTCA
>JAYEHE010000115.1:0-4183 GCA_034659415.1 Candidatus Zixiibacteriota bacterium
TTCTGTTTTGTCATTCCCGACTCCGATCGGGAATCCAGGTTTTCTTTGTCTTTATTGGTGATTTGCCTACGCAATAGAATTTGAAATAAAATAACAAGAAAACAGGAATCAAGTAGGTTGTGTCTGTTACCAGCCGAGTATTTGTTCCAGGTTTTTATTTATCTTTTCAATACGTTCCTGATAATCTTCTTTTTTTGTCTGTTCTTTTTCAATTACCTCTTTAGGTGCTCTTTCAAGAAAATCAGCATTGCCAAGTTTTTTGGATATTTTTATCAGCAAATTTTTTAAATTGTCAAGTTCTTTATTGAGCCTTTGTTTTTCAAGGTCAATATCAATCAATCCTTCGAGTGGTATAAAAATTTCCGCACCTGAAATAACGGTTGATGCTGATGTCAGTGGTTTTTTAACATCGGTGCCAACATGCAGATCATTTACTTTTGCCAACGAACGGAAATAATCAAGATGATCTTTTAAAAGCTCTCCGAATTTTTCATCGTTCACGCGGATATACAAATCAGATCGTTTACCGGGGTGCACGTTTAATTCTGCCCGAATAGATCTAACTGCGGTAACAATTGATTGAATCTGCTCAAGGCTTTCCTCAAGATTGTCGTCTATGTATTTTCCATCGGTGGTCGGCCAACCTGCAAAAGATATTGTCTCGCTGAGTTTCTCATCGGTAAGTTTTATTAGCTCCAGATAAGTATATTCAGTTACAAAAGGTATAAAAGGATGCATCAATTTTAATATTTGATACAGCACATAAGATGCTACTCTGATAGAATCATCTCTGATAGGGGTGTTTGGTTGGTCGGGTTTTATCAATTCTACATACCATGCACAATAATCATTCCAGACGAAATTATATAATGTTTTAGCCGCCGATGACAAGCGGTATTCATTGAAATCTTTATTTACAGTTTGAATGGTTTTTTCAAGACGAGAGAGAATCCATCTGTCAAAAATTACAAGGTTTGCATCGTCAATAGAATTCAATTCAGGTTTACGTCCATCAAGACGCATCATTACAAATCTGGAGACCTGATGCAGTTTATTTACAAAATTACGTCCTATTTCAAAAGTGTTCTTACTGATCCAAGGGTCTTGTCCATCGGGAGTAGCAAGAACAATTGAAAATCGTAAAGCATCGGCGCCATGTTTTTCAATAATCTCCAATGGGTCAACGCCATTTCCCAGAGATTTTGACATTTTTATACCGTTAGCATCGCGAACAGTTCCATGAATATAAACATCGCTAAAGGGGATGTCGCCCATGAATTCATATCCGGCCATTACCATTCTTGCAACCCAGAGAAAAATAATTTCAGAACCGGTACTAAGAACTTTGGTGGGGTAAAATTTTTCTAATTCGGAAGTTTTTTTGGGCCAGCCCATAGTCGAGAAGGGCCACAGCCAAGATGAAAACCAGGTATCCAAAACATCTTCATCCTGTACCAGAGTTTCAGGGTCATACTTGCCTGACTGTTCTTTTGTGGGACGATTAGCAGAGACAAAAATAGTGCCGTCTTCGGCATACCAAACCGGAATACGATGTCCCCACCAAAGTTGGCGAGAGATGCACCAATCACGGATGTTTTCCATCCAATGCAAATAAGTTTTTGACCAGTAATCAGGGTGGAATTTAATCTTTCCCGTTTTTACCGCTTCAAGAGCAGGCTTAGCCATTTCCTTCATCTTTACAAACCACTGTTCGGATAGATACGGTTCAACTATACTTTTACAACGATAGCATGATCCGGCTGTAAGTTCATAATCTTCAGTTTTTTCGAGATGATTTCTTTTCTTCAATTCTTCCAGAAGCTGTTTTCTTGCTTCAAATCTATCCATCCCTTTAAATTTACCGGCATTTTCATTGAGAGTACCATCGGTATTTAGAATATTTATTTCTTCCAAATCATGGCGCTGTCCAATTTCAAAATCGTTTGGATCATGGGCAGGTGTAACTTTGACGACACCAGTTCCAAATTCTGGGTCAACATAACTGTCAGCAACGATTGGTATCTCACGTTCCAAAATCGGAAGAATAACTGTTTTACCTACATATTTTTTGAATCGAGTATCTTTGGGAGAAACAGCAAGTGCCGTATCACCCAACATTGTTTCCGGTCGAGTGGTAGCTACCGACAAAAATTCATCAGAGCCTTTTAGCTTATATTTAATATACCAAAGATAGCTGTCAGATGTTTTATGATCTACTTCATCATCGGATAACGAAGTTTGACAGGAAGGGCACCAGTTGACAATCCGGTTGCCGCGATATATCCATCCTTTTTCATAAAGATGCTTGAAAACTTCGGCGACTGCCTCAGATAAATTTTCATCAAGAGTAAATCTGGTTCTGTCCCAATCACAACTGCAACCAATCTTTTTGAGCTGATTTAAAATCTTATCTTTATTTATATTTGCCCAATTGGATGTACGTTCCAAAAATTTCTCGCGTCCAATCTCTCGCCGCGTAGTTCCTTCTTTGGTCAATTGTTTTTCAACTATAACTTGAGTAGCGATACCGGCATGATCAGATCCTGGAATCCATTCTGTTTCATATCCTTCGCTACGATGTTTCCGGATAAGAATATCCTGAATGGTATTATTTAAAGCATGTCCCAGATGGAGAACATCGGTTACGTTGGGAGGTGGGATTACAATTGAATACGGAGTTTTGTCAGAATCTGCATTACCATGGAAATATTTATTGTTCAACCATTTTTCATACAGAGAGTCTTCAATCTCAGTCGAGGAGTATGCTTTTGCACTTCTAATATTATTTTCGTTTTCCTTGCTCATTTGTCATATTTTCTTTATATTCGCCGACCATAAAGCCGAACAGGTTAAAGGTTTGAATTATACTTTTGCCGGTTCAATTTGTCAAGAATTGATACATGATTGTAAATATCGACATAATATGAATGAAAATAAACAACTTATTTCAAATCCAAAATTAAAGCCATTTGAGAAACTTCTGTTGATAATGGAGATTCTAAGGTCTCCCGGCGGTTGTGCCTGGGACAGAAAACAGACTCATCAAAGTCTGGTTCCATATCTGATCGAGGAAACATATGAAGTCATCGAGGCTATCGAAGTTGCTGACAGCAAAGAGCTTAAAGAAGAATTGGGGGATTTGCTCTGTCAGATAGTTTTCCATGCTCAAGTGGCAAAAGATTCCGGAAATTTCAGAATTGAAGATTCAATTAATCATATTAGTGAAAAATTAATCAGGAGACACCCGCATGTATTTGAAGAAAACAAAGAATTAAATCCGGATGAAGTAAGAGAACAGTGGGAAAATTTAAAAATAAATTCCGGCGAAAAGAAGTCGGTTTTGAGTGGACTTCCTAAATCTATGCCAGCACTGACTATGGCTTTTAGGATGGGGGAAAAAGCGGCTGGAGTTGGGTTTGATTGGGAGAAGCCTGCCGATGTTTTTTATAAATTAACCGAAGAAATAAATGAGATAAAAGAAGCGGCTGAAATTGATAATAAAGAGAAATTAAGCGAAGAAATTGGGGATTTATTATTTGCAGTTGCGTCTTTATCAAGAAAATATGAAGTTGATCCGGAACAGGCATTAAAATCAGCATTAGGGAAGTTTAAAAAGCGGTTTGATAAGCTTGAACAAACTGTCGTCAAATCAGGTAATACGTTTGAAAATTACACTCTCGAAGAACTTGAAGAAATCTGGCAACAAAACAAAAAAGAAGCAGATTAAAAATTTAATCAATAATTTTTTTAACAAACTGCGGTAGAGCAAAAGCACCAAAATGAATATCGCGGTTGTAATATTTGGTTTCTAACGATAGTTGTTTATACAAATCATTTCTGAAATCTTGAAGAGGGTCGTACTTTTTACTGCAGAATGCAAAAGACCAATAGGTGGATGGATAGATAGGCATGAAGCAAGTGTACATTTTTACAATTGGGAAAATTTCTTTTAAATTTTTATACATTTGCTTGACTGTTTTTTTATTGTAAAACGGAGCTTCTGTTTGAGCCACCATAATACCGTCATCGTTTAAAGTATGAAAAACTCTTTGGTGGAATTCTTTCTGAAAGAGATTTGCCGCCGGTCCTATAGGATCTGAAAGGTCTAAAACTATTAAATCATATTTCTCTTTGGAATTTTCAATATATTTTTTACCATCATCGAAAACCATTTCAGTTCTTG
>JAYEHE010000116.1:0-4182 GCA_034659415.1 Candidatus Zixiibacteriota bacterium
TCGCAAAAAGTGAGAGACTCGCCGCATAAAATGGCTATTTTCAGGCATATAGCTAACAATAGAGTTATACACAAAATAAGCCATATCTCGTAACTCTCTGATATTAAAAGAAATGTTTTTATTCATTCTTCTTCTTGACAAGTACAATATAGGTTGTCCCCTATTTTCTCCTGTATCACACTCGAAAAGAAAAAGAAACGCAATTTTGCATGGGCGTCCCCATTTCCGCCACATTTCCGCCATTTCCCCGTGGGCGTCCCCATTTCCCACGAAACAAGAAAATTGTTTTAGCAGGTCCAAAACTCCGCTTATGATGAAGGTTTCGAAGGTTTTTTTTGACAGTAGTTTTTTCAGTCATTGGGTTGCGGGCATAGCCTGCCTCAGAATTGATTTAAGAGGCAAAGCTGAGGTGGACCCCATTATTTTTTGTGTTCTTTCTTTGTTTTGTTATAGATATCAAGCAAATACTTCTTTACTTCCCTATATGGCTTTCCACCGCTTATCATTCCCCCTTTTTTTTCATGAGTAAATAATATTATCTCTGGCGGCCTTGGTCCCCTGACCAGCTTCTGCCAATAAATCTTAGGATACTGCTTGTTGACAATAATTACCTCAGCCCATTCAACAAAAGCAGGTTTCATAAGGCTGCCATAATTCCCAACCGACACCGGTTTACTCCTCAAAATAAATACAACGCTTCTAATTTTTTCGTCGGCCGGCAAGTCATTTTCTATCTCCCCAGGAAGCCACGGTTCATTTCCGTAATCTGAGTAAACATAAATATTACCCTCTAAAAGAGGTGTCCCCTTATTTACTTTGGGGGCATAATTGTATTCAAATTCATGGATGGAAAAACCTGCTTCCCTAACTTTTTTAGATTTATAGTCGTCTGTAGCAAAATAATTCCTGATTAAAATATATAGCGCTGTATTCCGGACCTCTTCATCGTCACGAAAAATGTCATCTAATTTATCTGGTAATACAACCTTATTCCTAGCCTCACTATATAAGGTGAAAAGATCATCATTACTAAAATAGCCAGCACCTGCCACTAAAGGAGAATAAAAATGAAAAATAGAAATATTTTTACTCCAATCGATAATAAGATTAAACAAAGAAAATTTATCTTGATAAGTCAGATCTGACTGGATAATCAGCTTGGATATTTCATCAAACAAAAGACCTTCTCGGGGGTAATTTTTTATCAGTTTATTAAAAAAGATAAATTTTTCTTTGGAAGATGTGTCAGCTTTAACGATCTTGTTCATAAGGGGTCTGAAAAACTTCCAGAATAATCTCCTGTTGTAACTCTTGTTTCCATTATCAAGTATCCTGATGGCACTTTGGCAGAATCTTGAACTATCCGGGTCATTTTTAATAAGCCAAGCCCATAGACCTTCAAAAGAACCTTGTGTTCTATCCAATTTTTCCCAGTCCACGTATCTTGCAGTTAAATATTGATGATGATTATCGTATATTGACAGGACAATAAACAAATCAAAGATATAATTTGTTTTTACATTATCCGGCAGAGTAGATTCTTGTAACCTTTTAAATAACGGGCTATAATCTAATTTTTTTAATCTTTTATTCCTTTTTCCTTCTTTGCATTTTAAGTCCTCTGAGCCGGAGGTTATCAACGTCTCTGCTATTAATCCATTAGTTAAATCATCTTTACTTTTTTTATCCAACTGGGATGATTCTATGTCTTCGAGGATGGTTACTAATTCAACTATTTCACGGAAAGGGAAGTGCTCATTATGGGTTTCTACTTTTTTCTTGAAGGTGTTGACTGCCAACTCGAAACACTTTGAAGCCTTTTCGGTATTGCCAGCCATTGAGTACCGTTTCCCTGCTTCCAGATTTTTAGCAACCTCGGATTCGCAGGAAACTAATACAAAGAATGATATCAAAAAAGTCAAAATAACTGATGTATTGCATATTATCTTACCGTTCTGCATTTAATACCCGCTCCCATAATTAAATCATAGTTCTGCAAAACGGAAGGGGAATTGGACTGCGGCCATCCAGAAATCCCTCCCGGCTTGGCCCAAGGTCTAAGTAACCCCTTCCGCACCTATCGGTACGCGCCACATGTCATAAAAATCTATTATATTAACACTATGGAGCCAATTTCAAAATTGTTAATTTAGCGCTGTCCTGGCAAAATTTGGCCAGGGATGTTTTTTGAAATTTGGAAAGCTCTCGGACGTTATTCGGATGGACGATCTATCAGTTTGCGGAATTCTTCTGCAGTCTCACTGTTTATTGATGCATTCTTCTAAGTCCGCCCATGACATTACAGGTTTCGGAAAAAAACGGTCCGGAGATCGAACTTTCCGCCTATTTCAAACACATGAATGACGTCGCGCCCATATATTAACGTTGATGTGCCTTCGAAAAGCCATGTTTCTAAAGAGCCGCATAGTAACGCCAGTTGCCTTCGGACCTACACCAAATCTGTGCAGATTGCGTGTCCCACATTTCAGTATCGGACCAACTTGAGTTATCCCCCAGACAGATCTTCTCATCAGAAAGTCCAAGAATTTCTTTAGTCTTTGCAGATGTCCTGTTTCTACACCATTCACAGTGTTCTGGATGGCCATATACAAATATTCGTTTGATCTGGTGTCCGGATTTGGCGATCTCGTGTAAACAGGTACTGGCAACACCGTCGACATTAAGGTAACTCCCGCGTCGTACCATCTCAGTTTTTGTTTGGTAGCCCCCATAGGAGCGAATGAGTGAATGTGCCAGGACCTCTTCAAGAATTAACCTGTTTATGCGTTTTGATTGAAATTTTCGCAGAGCATTTTTTCCCCTGGGACCATCATTTGGCAAGGATCTTTTTTCAAGCCCAACAGCTCCCTTATCACCGCGATGAAAATCATGTAGATCCAGGAGCCCAACGAATTCAAGATAGAGCCTTTCCTGCCCGTCGGCAAGAAGCGAGTTAAAAAGCAAGGTCAAGTCCGCTTTTGATATTTTAAATAGCTCGTCATTTTGAAGATGTTTAGTAATTGAAGACCAATACGGCGATTTCTGCACGACACGGTGCAGGGCGTATTCGGCAGGCGTAAACGGAGTCGCAATTGACTGGACGATGGCTCCGCGGCCAAGAAAATCTTCTTCAGTAAATGCTGGTGGCTGAACAACATGGTTATCCGGGATGTAGTCGACAGCAGGACAGTCAAGATCCTGAAGTGCATCAAAGATTTCCCACTGAACCGCGACATGTGGCCTTAAAGCTGGATTGTCGTTCTCCATGCCTGACCACATTCTTTTTGCGATAGCGACATTGGCGTCTCCAGGAGCTCCGTCTTCTTTGAGTGAAAAAGCGTAGCCAATCAAAAGTGTGCTTTTTGGGTCTATCCCGAAATTCATTCTTTTGTTCCCCCTTTCTGGTCTTTCTTATTTTTCTTCCCTGAAATCAAAGCAAGAGGGGTAAATATGCAAAATCCCACAATCACCCTCAACCATATTGGAGACTCTTTCATTGCCAAAAAAACAACAACATTTATTATAATCAACAATATGATCAGCCCCATCACAACCTCCAAGATCATTCCTTAACTATTCCTCAAGATTACATAGTTTATCAAGAATATTAGGAAGACAAGGCATAAGTGTCACCCACTAAAAGGCTCTTTGTCAAGGAATAAACTTCCCCTATTCAAGAAAAATTTGATTTTTTTTCTTGCAAAGCTACAGGCTGTTAAATTGCTTCTTTTTGTTTGTGTTTATTTTTCTCTCTCTTTATGTACCCGTTATTTCTACGGTAAAGTGTCAGTGTAACTTCACTGCACCAGTCACCAATCAGGATCAAGGCATTATCGAAAAAAGTTGGATTAACACTGAGCAATTATCTTTTCCGAACAAAAAATAATCCATCTGTTTTATAATATAGCCCCTGTCCGCTCATGTGAACTTGTGTGAACTTGGGGATGAACTTGGGGACGTTCTTGAATTTGTTGAATTAATTTACTTCCCTGCCAATCATTTTGTGAAAGCGGTGTCCATTAAAGAGAAATGAATGGGATCTTTACATGTGACATAAATATGGGGACGGGCATAAATAAATAACTAAGCCAACAATAAAAGTTAGCCTGTTCAGTAGTTGTTGACTGTTTACGGTTTATTAAAATGCTCTATTACATAAAGTCCATTTTATCCATTGGGTTC
>JAYEHE010000117.1:0-4148 GCA_034659415.1 Candidatus Zixiibacteriota bacterium
AATTATATTTGAAGTAAGATTGATGATTTTTATTTCATCATCTGACAACGAATCGTTTAATTGATTATTATAGACTTTAATATATCCAATTTTTAAGTTATTTCGTTTTATTTCAGAAATGAATGGTTCAGAGGTTTTGACAAAGTTATTAGAAAAATATTCAATTTCGTTAAATTTAAGTTTGATTGACCTGGTGTCGCCTAAAACATCTTTCAGGAAATCAATAGTTTTATTATTTATCTCTGCTTGATTCAGAGAATTTGAAAAAACTAATGACAAATAATCTATGATATTAATATTATTATTGTGATTCATAAACAGAAATTCTCAGTTATCAGAAAATTCAATATTATATTATTTCATAAGAATATTAGATTTATGTCAAAGAAAATCAAGGATTCAAATCAGTATATATAAAAAAACCGCCATTTTAGGCGGTTTTTATTAATTCAGTGTAAATCTTATTTAGATTTAGATTTTGCATCTTCCTTAGTCTTAGTTTCACCTTCGGCAGCTTCGCCTTCGGCTGCGGCTTCTTCACCTTCAGCGGCTTCTTCACCTTCAGCAAGTTCTTCACCTTCTTCGTCAGTAGGTTCATCAACTTTAACAATAGTCGGTGCACTTATAACAACAACGGTTCTATTAGCGTCAGATAAGATATCAACACCATCAAGGGTGATATCTTCGACATGAATAGAATCACCGATAGACAATTCAGCAACATTTAATTCACAAAATTCAGGTATTTGATCAGGCAGACATGAAATTTCCAATTCACGCATATTAGTTTGCATAATACCACCATCAACAGTAACACCAACCGGAATTCCTTCAAAACGAATAGGAATAGAAAGGTTAATCGGTTTAGTCATTGAAACGGCATAGAAATCGATATGAATAATTTTACTGGTAACAGGGTCTCTTTGCATTTCACGAACAATAACTTTATTTTTTTTATTTTCAATTTCTATGTCATATAAAGCTGTTGAGCCTGCGGCAGATTTAAACGCCTGGTGTAAGGTGGGTTCATCAATATAAATTGGAATTGGCTCTTGTTTAGGACCATAAACCACTCCTGGGATATTACCATCTTTACGAATTTGGCGGTTAGCACCTTTGCCAGTTTTATCTCTTTTTTCCGCCGCAATAAGAATCTCTTTCATTTTATTCTAAAACCTCCAATTATTATTATTTCACATTTTAAATTATCTGAGGTTGGTCTTCAAATAACGAAGATACCGATTCCTCATCAAAAATTCTTTGTATTGCTTCACCAATTAGTTCACTACAGGTCAAAATTTCAAACTTATCAGGTAGATTTTTCTGAGATTGATCGATAGAATCTAAAATAATCATCTTTTTAATTGATGAATTATTTATTTTATTAATTGCATCACCCGAGAGAACACCATGAGTACAGGCGGCATAAATATCTTTGGCACCGCTCGCCATAAGAAATTCAGCAGCATTACAAATTGAACCGCCGGTATCGACCATATCGTCTCTAATTAAAATATTTTTATCTTTTACATCACCAATTAAATTCATGACTTTAGAAACATTTGCTTCCGGTCTCCGTTTATCTACAATGGCTAAACTTCCATTAAGAGCACTTGCAGTTGCCCGAGCAAGTTTGATTGAACCTACATCAGGAGAAACAATACATAAATCTTTCAAATTTAATTCGCGAATATATTTGTTAAATATAACCGATGAATAAAGATGGTCATGAGGTAAATCAAAAAAACCTTGTATCTGACTGGCATGAAGATCCATCGTAATAATTCTATCAGCTCCGGCAGTAGTAATCAGATTGGCAACCAATTTGGATGTAATAGCAACTCGGGGGCGGTCTTTTCTATCTTGACGGGCATAACCATAGTAAGGAATAACAGCAGTAATTCTCATAGCCGATGCTCTTCTGGCGGCATCAATCAGCATAAGCAGTTCCATCAAGTTTTCAGCTGGAGGATTAGTCGGTTGAACAATAAAAAAATCTGATCCACGAACATTTTCATTGATTTGAACAAATACTTCGCCGTCAGAAAACCTTTTAACAGTACAGTCAGTAACATCGACCTTAAGGTAATCGGCGATATTATCGGCTAAATCCCGGTTTGATTTTCCGGATACAATTTTTATATCTTCTCTCAAAATCATAATTAAACTCTTTTGTCCTTTAACAAAAGACAACCATTATAATACATTTTCCCCAAAAAGGGAAAAAATCTGGGGCGCCAGGATTCGAACCTGGGAATGCCAGCGTCAAAGGCTGGTGTCTTACCGCTTGACGACGCCCCAAACATTTTTAATACACAAAAAGCGCTTAATCCACTTTTTCTTGCTGAGCTTTCAATTCCTTTTCAAAAGCTTCTAGAACAGACTGCTCAATCAATTGCCTCATTTCACTATTAACCGGATGCGCTATATCCTGATGAGTGCCATTGGGTCGTTTACGGCTGGGCATTGCAACAAAATAGCCGTCGTTCCCTTGAATAACTTTCATCCCACGAACAACAAACGCATTGTCAAAAGTTACATTAGCAAATCCTTTGAGCCTTTCTTCACCACGCAAGGTGACCCTGATTTCAGTGATCTCCACGGGTGCCTCCCATCCTATTATAAGTAAGTTTGGCTAGGGTTATTGGCTTGGCTTCAAATACCTGCCAATCCCCCCTTTCTAAAATATCAGGGTGTACAATCAAAGATGTTTTATCAAATATTCCAAACATAGTTGGACCGGATCCACTCATCCGAACCAGCTTTGCTCCTTTGTTATATAACTTTTCTTTTAATCTTTCCAAATCAGGAAAAACTTCAAAACATTTTTCTTCAAAATCATTCCCTGAAGATTTCAAAGCCTCAATCAAATCCTCAAACGAACTACAGTGCTGTAAGCTAAAGGGAACCTTTGAGTTTGTCAAGCCCCTTTTGAGCCATCTGTAAGCTTTTGAAGTAGCAATTGGAAAGGATGGTTTTACCAAAATAAGCTCATAATCAAGGGGTAATTTCATATCTTTTAAGATTTCTCCTCTTCCAGTTACAATAGTTTGTCCAGAAGAAAAGAAAAATGGCAAATCAGAACCGATTAATGCTGATAATTCAACCATATCGGAATAATCCAACCCTAATTTAAACAGAATATTACAAGCTAAAATTGTGGTTGCGGCATCAGCTGAACCACCGCCCAATCCGGCAGAAATAGGGATTTTCTTTGTTAATATAACATTTATTCCGTTTATTAGATTAAATTTAGACTGAATTAAATTAAAAGCTTTTGAAATTATATTATCTTCAATGGGTAGTTTTTCAGAATTATTTTTTATAGTCAGATTAATTACCGGTTTTTCAATTATAGAAATTTCAAGTTCATCATAAAGTGAAATTGCCTGAAAAAGAGAATTGATATTGTGAAAACCGTCTTCACGTTTGTTGAGGACTTCCAGAAAAAGATTTATTTTCGCCGGTGCGAGTAAATTAATCTTATCTTCAGTTATTTCCTTCACAATCATAATAAACTATTTCCTGCAGAAAATTTAAATTAAATTTTCATTTTGTGTCAAAATTATTCCATCATGACCAGTTCTAAAAGTGTGCCATAATAACCTAAAATACTTTAATACACAATAGTTACTTGAAATTAATATTAAACTCATATATAATGAAATCTATAGTTGGTAATTAATATATACTTTTGGAGGTTGATAAATGGATCCTTTTAAAGCACTAGACACTCTCAAAATAAAAGACAGTTCGTATAAGATTTACAACTTAAGAAAACTGCCTAATCAAGCAAAGATAGAGAGAATGCCTTATTCTATAAGGGTTTTACTTGAGAATGTATTAAGAAATATCGATGGTAAAGCGGTTAATAAAGAAAATGTGGAAAACCTCATAAATTATAACCCGAAAAATGTTGGACAAATTGAACTCCCCTACAAACCCGCCCGGGTTCTACTTCAGGATTTCACCGGTGTACCAGCTGTAGTCGATTTAGCGGCAATGAGAACAGCGATGGGAAAACTTGGGGGCGACCCAAATAAAATAAATCCACTCGTTCAGGTTGATTTGGTCGTTGACCATTCAGTTCAAATTGACAAATATGGTTCTTCCAAAGCATCGGAAGAACCATATTTGTCAATTTGAAC
>JAYEHE010000118.1:0-4147 GCA_034659415.1 Candidatus Zixiibacteriota bacterium
TAAAAGGGTTTTCATTAGTCCCAAGTTCGTATGAAGATGGGGTCAAATTAACTGTTTTAAAGAAATTTTGAGTAGTAAATTTATTATGAATATAAAATTAAAAATTTCAGTAATAGTATTGTTGATGTTCTTTATTAGTGGTTGTGACAGATATATTGAATCCAGAGATCCTGCAAGAGCATTAACTGAATTTCAAATTATTCCATCCAACCTAAATGTTGTTATCGGGAATGGCAAGGCGACTATAAATTGGGAGGTGAGTAGCTCAAGTACGGTTAGCAGTTTTATTATCAATGTTTATGATTTAGAATATGAAAATGATGATACAACCGGAGTTGAACCGATAATTTCTTACAGTACATCTTCTCAATCTTATCTTCTTACAGAGTTAAATATAAATCAAACTTATCGAATTACAGTTTCTGCTGTTTCAAATAATGGAATTGTAGGAGAACAATCCCGTTTTATTAATACCCGAATTTCTTTGGTTGGAATGAGAATCAATGGTGATTCGGAATATACAAATTCACAAGATGTAACTGTTCAGTTTACTTCACCTCCGGGAACATCTCATTATATTTTGTCTGAGGACAATCAATTTACAGATGCTGAATATTTAACGTTTACAGTAAATCCTCGTTTTACTCTTTCTGATACTGATGGTGAAAAAACAGTATATGGCAGGCTTCAATTTAGTGACGGCAATCTGTCGGAGATAATTTCTTCGTCTATTATTTTTGATACAGAATCTGAAATTGATTCTATAATTTACACTAATCAGGACACAATAGTTACGGCAGATACTGTTATACTGAAATTATTCACTTCTGAAACAGACGGGTCAGCTTCTGTTGTATTTACAGGTAGTGGAACAATTGATTTATTTGATAATGGGGAAGATTTTGATAATATAGCTGATGACGGAATCTACTCTGGATTTTTTGAAGTACCAACTGATTTTAGCCTGATTCAAGGGGAAGTTATTGGCACTTTTGTTGATGTTGCAGGAAATTCTGTTTCTAAAATAAGTGAAAAAACTATAGATGTTTATAGTATCCCCAAGCCTGTTAATCTTTCCGCTCTTGGAATATCCACCTATGAGATTTCATTAAGTTGGACCCAGTCAACTAATTCTGATTATTATGCGTATCAAATTTACAGAGATATAAATTCTCCAGTAACGGAATCATCTGAACTGATTGCAACTATTACTTCATCAGGGACCACAACTTTTACTGATTCTGACTTGGATTATAATTCAACATATAATTATCTTCTTTATACAATAACGAATGCCGGATTCAAAAATGCATCCAATGAAGTTTCCGCTATAACTTTTGATAATACTGCTCCGGGAAAAGTACAACTTTCAATCCAATTTGTTGTTGATTCTACGGTAGATTTAAGCTGGACAGTTTCCGGTGAATCTGATTTTGATCATTATGAAATCAAAAGGGCGGCTGATACAACTGTTGCCGGTGCCTTAGATGCTCCGGAGTCAATCTCTATAATAAATAATATAAACACAACAAACATGAACTCGGTGCCTTTAACCGGTATTAACTATTACCAGATATTTGTAGTTGATATGCATGGGGTAGAAATTGGTTCTGATATAGTTTCTGTTACAAGATAATTGATGAATACCTTAGATAGAATAAATAGATTCATCGGTCTTTTCCTGGGTGCTCTTAGGAATATATTTGCCGGTAGAATCTGGTTAATGTTGTTTATTTATTTGTTTGTTAACTGGTTGATATTATATGCCCATCATAATTTTTCATCTCCAATGTTTTATAATATAATATCTATTTGGTCTGAAATTTTTGGAGATAAACAATTTCAATTTTTCACCCATTATTCCGGTCATTTTTTATTATTAGGTTTGTATTTTGGTTGGGCTAAATTTATTTTTGGTTTTCTGTTTGAAGGATTATTATTAGGGTTTATTGCCAGAGAATTTTATAAGCGATATGGTAATACAAAAGTTAAGTTCACAAAAACTCTAAAGCAATCATGGTTGTCATTGATAGTCGGGTGGTTGGTCATAAACGGTTTGCTACTTATTATAAGTATAGGACTACCCGAACTCTTAAAAGATTTTTTATGGAGTTCTCCTCGGAGACAAATGGTTTTTGAATTTCTTATGTTACCGTCCATATTTATTTTTGTGTTTGCTTTGTTTTATTTTGTTGTGCCTGGGATATCTATTTATGGTTGGTCGGTGCTGAAATCAATTTCTGTGTCAGTAAAGCATTTTATCAGTAATCCTATGACCTGTCTGTTTCTTGCTGGCATAGTTTTGTCAGGTCCGATATTGATTTCTTTTGTGAATAATCATCCTGAAATAATTGTAGAAAAATTTAAACCGGAGTTGGTTTACATTTTATTAATAGGAAGCCTTGTTTTAGATATACTGGCAAACTTCTTTTGGATTGGTACTTCGGTGAAATTTTTATCTGAAGAAGAGTAGCTTCTTTCAGTAATTATTCTGCTCAATTTTGCATATCTTTTTAGAGTCTGTTTCATTTTGAAAAGAATTTATTTTTCTTTTAAAATTATTTTTATTTTTATTAAATTATTTTAAATCTCATAGAGAAAATTCCTATATAAAAAATAATTCCTTCCGATATAAGCTATATATTTGGAAGGTAAAAAAAGTGAAAAAAATCTTATTAGTAGATGACGACAAAGACTTATCTCTCTCCCTGGCAAATCTATTTGACCCAGGGAAATTTAATTTTGACTTTTTAGATGACAGTACGTCGGTAGAAAAATATGTTCAAAGTCATGATGATTTAGATTTGATAATGCTCGATGTTAATTTGCCTACTCTTTCTGGTCTGGAAGTTCTCAAGAAAATAAAAAGAGAAAATAATAAACTTCCAGTCATAGTTATCTCTGGTTTTGTGTCAACTGAAAATGCAATGGAAGCTATGAGAGAAGGAGCTTATGAATATTTGACCAAACCATTTGATATTGAAAAATTAGTAGATACAGTTAATAAAGCTGTAAATAATTCTTCCATAAAAAGTCCCTTCAAACCAATAGAAGAAGAAGCTCTTGAATTTGGTGTTAATGAAATTATTGGGAAATCTCCGGAAATTATAGAAATCTCAAAACTAATCGGGCAGGTTGCTAAAACCGATGCCGCCGTGCTTATTTTTGGAGAATCCGGAACTGGTAAAGAATTGGTCTCACGGGCAATCCATCGTAATTCCAAAAGAAAAAATAATTCCTTTTTATCAGTCAACTGTGCCGCTTTGCATGAAACTCTTTTAGAGTCTGAAATTTTTGGTCATGAGAAAGGTTCCTTTACGGGTGCTTATTTTAAAAGAATTGGTAAATTTGAGCAGGCTGATTCAGGAACTTTATTTTTGGATGAGATTGGTGATATGTCAATGCTTACCCAGTCAAAACTCCTGCGAGTTCTTCAGGAGAAAAAATTTGAACGCGTAGGCGGAAATGAATCTATAGATATTGATGTCAGACTTATTGCCGCAACCAATAAATCATTGGTGCAACTTATGAAAGAAGGGGCTTTCAGAGTTGATCTGTTTTATCGGCTTAAAGTTTTCTCAATTTATATTCCACCGCTGAGAGACCGAAGAACAGATATCCCGCTTTTAATAGAACATTTCAGCGAAAAATTCTCCAAACAGTTAGGTGAGCAACTTAAGCCGGTTTCAAAAAAAGCTATGCAGTCTTTGTTAAAGTATCAATGGCCTGGAAATGTTAGAGAGCTGGAAAATAATATTCATACAGCCATGGTTATGTCAAAAGGGGATAAACTTGAAATAGAAGATTTTCCTGCTTTTACTGAAGACAAAGGGAAGCCGGAGATTTCAATCAGTGAGTTGAAAGATGATTACACTGAAAATTTCCTGAAATTTGTAGAGCCTATCATGCCACAGCTTATTGCCAGTTTCCCTGGTCAAATTTTTCAACTAATGGAATCCTCATTTGAAAAAGCGATTATTTCTTCCTGCTTAAAACAACTTAACGGTAATCAGGTGAAAACATCTGAAATATTAGGTATCTCACGTAATACTCTAAGAGATAGAATCTCCCGTTACGAAATTTACTAACTGCAAGCATAGCTTGTTTATTTTATAACATAATTTTATTCTCTCTTTTTTTCTTTAAG
>JAYEHE010000119.1:0-4120 GCA_034659415.1 Candidatus Zixiibacteriota bacterium
AAAAAGATACATTGAGGAATGGAAAGAGTTTGCGCACTGGCCAGAGGATGCTCAGGTAGAGCAGGACCTTGTGATTGAAAGAGCCCTGCTTCAATTATTTACGGATCCTTTTATACGGGAGCGATTGGCTTTCAGGGGTGGTACTGCTTTGCACAAAATATTCCTGAAACCTCCGGTTCGGTATTCTTATCCAAAGTAAATCGTTATCCAAAGTCATTACCCAAACATTCCATAAGTACTTATAAATCAAGGTTACTCTTGATAATATTGTCGTGATAATATTTGCTATTTTCAAATGAATGCGATGTTGCATTTCTCTAAAAAGATAGCAAATGAAAGCAGAAGAAGAAATCAAATCTCTTATTCAAGAGTGCGTAGCTTACCTCAGGGAGGAAGGCTATAGTGAGCCGAGGATTGCGGATTACCAGCGGCTGTGGCGTGATGGAATCCAGGATTATATGAATAAACGTTCTCTATTAAAGTACAATGCAACGATTGGTAAAGATTTCTTAGGTAGCATTCCGGTAATGAGCGACTCATACATGCGTACAATCCGCCGCAATGTACACGTACTGAACGACTTTCTTTTATATGGTAAAGTCAGGAAAAGAATAATACAATATGTTTACCATGAGTTGCCTGGTGAAATAGGTGAAATTGCTTTTGAGTTCATAGAGTCGCAAGCAAAACTTCGACGCAGCAAACTGACACTTGAGAAGCACCAGCGCATTTTGAGCTTTTTTATAAGCCATTTAGCGTTAAAATCCGTAACTCATGTTTTGGAAATCAGAGATGAAGATGTCCTCTCATTCATAGCATCCGCACAAAACTGTAAGGATCATTACCTAAATACGACTCGCATGTTCTGCCGGTTCCTGTATGAACAGAAATATATTGAAAAGAATGTGGAATATGTCATCGGTAGAAATAACTATCCTAAACGCGAAAAACTGCCGTCAATATATAATGCCGATGAGATAAAGCGTATTGAGAATACAGTAGGCCAGTCAAGTGCGGTCGGCAAACGTGACTATGCGATGCTTCTTTTGGCCACCCGGCTCGGCCTCCGTTCTTCGGACATTGCTGGACTGACGTTCAAGGATTTAGATTGGGACCAGAATATCATTTGCCTGACGCAGTACAAGACAAAGAAGGTGGTAGAACTACCGCTTTTGGCCAATGTTGGCGAAGCCGTTATCAACTATCTGAAGTATGGCAGGCCAGTATCTGATCTGCAGCAGGTGTTCCTAACTGCTTGTGCCCCGTACCGCCCCGTCAACAGGTTGGTTATAAACGGAGCCATAAGCAGAACAATTATAGCATCCCATGTCGACATCGCAGGCCGCAAGTTCGGGCCCCACGCTATGCGGCATACGCTGGCAAGCCAGCTACTGCTTAACGGGACTTCGCTTCCAGTGATATCCGAAACACTCGGCCACTCCGATACGCAGGCCACCATGAACTATCTGCGTATAGACATAAACAATCTTATGCAGTGTTCTCTTGATGTACCACTTGTATCCGCAACTTTCTATGAGCAGAAAGGAGGTGTGTTTTATGTGTAAAAAGCTTGAATACAGGAGTGTGTTTGCACCTTATTTTGACAGCTTCCTGAAGATGAAGGATACCATGGGATATGGCCTTAACAAGTTCAGCTGGTTTTTTTTAGAGCTTGACAGGTTCTTCATAGAAACCGGTGTCACAGATGCCTATATAACCAGTAAACAAATCGCAGCATGGAACAAAACACGCGTAAACGACAAAGCTAGGACACTGTACGACAAATACTCCGTACTGTCCCAGTTCTGCCGGTATATGTGCCATCTCGGTCATGAGTGTTATATACCCAGACTACCCAAACAAAAAGATATGGACTTTATACCATACGTTTTTACACATCAACAGATGGATATGATCTTCCGGGAATGTGACAGGATGACTGTTACTAACAGCAACATGAATAGCGCCCTTTTTGCCATGCCTGCCCTGATTAGGCTTCTCTACAGCACCGGAGTTCGAATCGGCGAAGCCTTAGCTATCAGAAACAGAGATGTCGATTATGCACTTCGCCGGATCATAATAAGAAAAACGAAGAATCAAATGCAACGAATGGTGCCTGTCAACACTTCATTGGAGAACGTGTTGAGACAATACGAAAATTACAGGAACCGAATGCCAATTAAAAGTCTGATGGATAAAGAAAGCTTTTTCTTCGTGTCGACCGTTGGGAAACCGTTTACAAACAGCACAGCATACAGCTGGTTCAAAAAGGTGCTGAGGCAATGTGGCATACCCCATACTGGGAAGCAGCAAGGGCCTCGTGTTCATGATATTCGTCATACCAGCGCGGTGCACTCCTTTGAAAATATGGTAAAAGGTGGAGTCGACCTTTATTGTGCACTTCCGATCCTATCTACCTTCCTCGGACACAAGACGATAAAAGGAACGGAGAAATATGTTAGGATGGTACAGGAAGTTTACCCTGACATCATCGGAATGGAGAATCCCGTCACCTCTTTTGTGTTCCCCAACAAACCTGAAATAGACATCGACTATGGAAACAGTTACTGATTTTGCAAAATACCTGACAAAGTTCTTCACGGAATATCTTGTCGGAGAAAGGGGAGCCAGCCCCCATACAATAAGATCGTATAGCGACACCTTTACCCTTGTGCTTACGTATATGGATAAAGTCCGACACATTGCAGCTGACAGGCTGACTCTCAACCATTTTGACAGGGAAGTCGTTCTAGACTTCCTTGACTGGCTACAGAAAGAACGGAAATGCGCCAACTCGACCAGAAACCAGCGGCTGGGCGCCCTGCATTCATTTTTTACTTATATGCAATATGAAGATGTCAAGCATCTTGGACAATGGCAAAGTATCTTGTCTATCAAGGTCAAGAAGCAGGGAAAAAGAAGTTCTATCAATTACCTAACCGTTGAGGGGATCAAGTTCCTGCTGGAACAAATACCGGTGAACACAAGAGAAGGTCGACGGAATCTGGCACTGCTGGCTTTGCTTTATGACAGTGGGGCAAGAGTACATGAGCTCATCGACCTTTCCCCATCATCCCTGAATCTGAACAAGCCATGTTACGTTACGCTTTTGGGAAAGGGAAACAAAAAAAGAATAGTTCCATTACAGAATGAGCAAGTAAAGTTGCTTGTGCCTTATATGCAGGAAAACCACCTTGACAACTTAGCATACAACCAGCGACCATTGTTCGCCAACAACCGGGGTGAAAAGTTAACAAACTCGGGTGTGACCTATATCCTAAATATTTATGTAAATAATGCACGGATACTCAAACCTCATCTGATACCCGCAAAAATCAGTCCTCACACATTGCGGCACAGCAAAGCAATGCATCTCTTGCAATCCGGTGTAAATTTGATTTATATACGTGATATTCTGGGGCATGTATCAATACAAACGACAGAAATCTATGCAAGAGCCGACTCAAAGCAAAAACGTGAAGCACTGGAAGCCGCATATATTAATATCATGCCATCTAAAGCCAACGAAATCATCTGGGAAAAGGACTCGAAACTTAGGGAATGGCTAAATAACTTTGCAAAATAATCAATATCGTTATCCAAAGCATTTATAAAGAATAAGTGAAGTATACTGCTGATTATTAGTCTTGTTTATAAATACACTTTGGATAACGATTTACTTTGGATAAGAAAATCGGTCCATCTCATGAAAAATTCTCAGACATGTGCCTCCATAAAATGCTGCTTTATCAAAAAAATGCCCCCGGTACAATCCGGCAAGTGCAATTTGCTGCATTACTTCATGTATCGAATTTCGTTTGTCAGCTTTGGTAGTTATTTCATACCTCGATAACATCTGGTCAAAAATATCAGCCATATTTTAAAATTTCATAAAGTAATTTTAGTTCCCTTTTTTTTCTTCCTTCTTCAATACATCTCTCTATAATCCCATGATCCCGCAAAGGATTGGAGGTGAAATCAATCCTTAAATCTTCATGCAAATAGGAAATCATAGCCTTGCTTGATTGTATCCTCATTTTTGATGTGCTTAGTATTAAATCGCATAAGGCCTTCTCCGGACTAGCAATCAAAAAGGCATAAGAGCCACTGGTAATTTCAT
>JAYEHE010000120.1:0-4101 GCA_034659415.1 Candidatus Zixiibacteriota bacterium
TAATTGGCGATTTTGAAACTGATAAAATGAAAGAAGTTGTAGCAAAAATTTTAGGAAAAGCTAAAGCTGACCAACCGGTTATAGACTCAACACAGACTAACAATATTATAAATAACTATAAGGAAGCTGAATCCGAAGCTAAAGATTATTCTTTAACCGGACAAACCATTATTGATACGACTGCCAATGTGAAATCTACTTATATTAATTTTTCTTTTAATGCTCCACATTTTACAGATTCCGCATACTTACCGATGGATTTGTTGAGTAAATATCTTGCGATGGATGACATTTCTCCACTCAAAACAGCTCTTAAAAGTGGTGCAACTCCTTTGGCGGATGAAGTTTCTGTTTCTCTTGAAACTTACGAAGAGTTTTCCAGATTTGAAATTTCTGTCATTACAAGTAATGCAGATAATCGAGATCAGATTATTGATATAATATTGAATCAGGTTAAAAACATAAGCAAATATAATGCAGGCAATGAAGTAATTGAAGGGATTAAAATTTCCACCAAAACTTCTGAAATATATTACTCTGACAAACTGCATTATTATGCTTTTATAATTGCTCCGATGATGATGACTGCCGGATGGGATTATATTCAAGAGTACCCTGAACTAATAAATACTGTTAATTGGGAAGATTGTAAAAAGGTTGCTGAAATCTGGTTAGACAACCCTAATTATATTGCTACTGTGGTAAAACCTAATCCTGAAGGAGTCGAAGGATTCACCCCCCGTTCTTTAGCAGTCGAAGAAGTTACAAGTCATTTTGATTCGGTTAAATTTGACAAGTATAACTTGATTGATAAAGAAAAAATAAATTACCCTCAAACTGATTCAGTCAATTTTGAACTTGTTGAAAAAGCCGAATATCATCGGGAAACTCTGCATAATGGTTTAACTGTAATTGTAAAATCACATCCTGATAGTCGGGTCTTTGCTTTAAACGTGTTGGGAAAAGATAGAACTGCCAATGAACCCGATGGCAAAGGTGGGATAACTGATTTTATGAATCGTTGTATTGAAAAAGGTACAGTAACAAGAAACTCTTTTGAACTGACTCGTGATTTATCCAAAATTGGTGCCAATATAACTCTTTATGATAATCCCTGGATTCCATTTGATGATCGCTATACTACCAGACAATATTCATTTATGAAGTTTGAAACTATCGATGATTTTGCCGAGAAGGGTTTTCATCTTTTTACGGAAATGATTTTGTATCCTTCGTTCGACTCAATTGAAGTTGAAAATGTAAGACAACAAATGATGGGTGTATTAGGTCGAAATTCTGTATCTCCGAGAAAAGTTGCCCGCAATCTGTTTTATTCCACGCTGTTTGATAATTTATCGTTTGCCAGGCCAATTATGGGTACGATGCGTTCTGTCGGTTCGATTACTGCTGAAGATTTAAAAGATTATCATGCAAAGTTTTATTCCCCAGAAAATATGATTATTTCTATAGTGTCCAATAAACCGATTTCAGAAGTTATGAGTATGGTCAACAGAAGATTCGGTTCATTGGTTCCAAGCGGATTCACAGGTAATGTTGCACAAGAACCGGAACCGCTTTTTGAAATAAAATCAGCTCATTCAGATTTAGACAAAGAACAGATTTCTATTTATTTGGGAGGAATTCTTCCGGGAGCCAGTAGCGAAGATGCTCCTGCTTTAACAATTGCCAATTCAATTCTTTCCAGCCGTTTATATTTAAATCTCCGTGAAAAAGATGGATTGGCTTATTCGGTTGGTGCCGGTGCAAGATTTGATAAAGATTTTGGTTGGTATTATAGCGTAATTGGTACCGGTTATGAAAATTACCAAAAAGCAGTCGATGGAATTTTACTTCAGATAGATAAACTAAAATATGACGGACCGGAAATTCAGGAGATCAATAAAGCCCGTAATCAAATATGGGGCAGATTAATGAGAGCTAAATTATCTAATATTAATCAGGCTTATTATCTGTGTTGTGATGAATATTTGGGTCGTCCTGCTCCATACGATAATCATTTTATCAAAGAATTGTCACAAATAGATATAAATAAAATCCAGCAGGTATTTGCAAAATATTATAAGACCGATGCTTACGTGATATCGTCAGCCGGTAAAATAGAGTAGTATTATTATTCGAATTTTCTGGTAGTTTGCTTGACTTTATAACTGGGAGAGTTATATACTCGCCAAAAATTTGATTGTATAAAGGGTCAATACTTACATGAGTGAGCCGACAAAATTTAGTTCATATCAATCTTTAGAAGTAAATAAGTATTTGATTGCATCAAAAATCCTCTCGCTTTTCTTTTTTGTTTATCTGTTCATTCTTTCAATCACTCTTCTGGGTGCGTCTTTTAAGCTTTTTGGAGCAGAATTTGCCATAGCAATTTTTCAAACAACATCTAATCCTATAGTTGGGTTAATGATAGGGATTTTGTCAACCGCCATTATTCAGTCATCCTCAACAACAACTACTATTATTGTTGGTCTGGTTGCAACTGGTTCTGCATCAGGAATGGGATTATCACTTGAAGCTGCCATACCAATGGTCATGGGAGCAAACATTGGAACTTCGGTTACAAATACTATTGTTGCTATGGGTCATATCTCAAGAGGGGATGAATTTAAAAGAGCTTTTGCCGGTTCCATGTTACATGATTTCTTTAATGTCTGTGCTGTTATTGTTATTATGCCGCTCCAAATGGCTTTTGATATTATAGGTCAATCTGCTCACTTTTTAAATAAATTGTTTGTCGGGTTTGGCGGACTCAAATTCAGTTCTCCTCTAAAGATGGCAACAAAACCAGTAGCAAAATGGATACTTCATTCAACAGGTGATCTCGCTTGGGTTGGGGTAATAATATCCTTATTACTTTTGATAGTTGCTTTACGGTATATCGTAAAAGTATTAAGATCGATGGTTATCAGTCGGGTGGAAAAATTTTTCCAGCGCTATATTTTTAGAACTCCTGTACTTAGTTTTATTTTGGGTATTGGTTTAACTGTTATGGTTCAATCTTCATCGATTACAACTTCAATGGTTGTTCCATTATTGGGAGCCGGTGTTATTACAATTATTCAGATTTATCCTTATCTGTTAGGTGCTAATATAGGCACTACTATTACTGCTTTTCTTGCTTCGTTTGTAATTGGTTCACCTGAGGCGGTCACAGTTGCTTTTGCTCATTTAATGTTTAACCTTTGTGGGATAGCTATATTTTGGCCCTTAAAAAGAATTCCTATTTATTTGGCAACAACATTAAGTAATATGACTCAAAAATCAAAATTAGTGCCGATATTATATATAATAATAGTGTTTTTTACAATCCCGGGTTTGTTAATTTATCTATTGGGGTAATTAAATATGTTTAAAAAATTTAGAGAATTATTTGGTTCAGAAAATTTGTTAGATACTGCCTTTAGTACAACTTTAAAGATGCTTGAATTTGATAATAAAATGTATCTGGCATCCAAAGAAACTTTGCGTGAAAAGGATAATGCGGAGTTATCGTTTGATGTTCGAAAAACAGACCGTAAAATAAATAAGTTCGAAAGAGAAGTCAGACGTAATGTATTGACTCATCTGTCTATTGCCGGAACACAGAATATTGTACCCGGTTTAGTGTTGATTTCAATTGTTATCGATGTTGAACGGATTGGTGACTATACAAAAAATATTGCTGGCTTGGCTTCAACGCATAAGGTTCGATTAAGCGGTGGCAAATATGAAAAAGATTTGAAAAAAATTGAAAAAATTATTAAGGATAATTTCGAAGTGGCACAGGAAGTTCTTTTATCTCAAGATAAAAAAACAGCCCGTAAAATAATGCAATTAGAAGAGGGTGTTGGTAAGATAGCAGATAATATTGTAAACAAAATGATTCTTAATAAGGATAAAAATCTTAATACATCTGATTCGGTAACATTGGCAATGTATGCCCGTTATTTAAAACGAATCAATGCTCATTTAACCAATATTTCATCAGCTATCGTAAATCCATTCCCACGTATTGGATTCCGCGAAAAGAAAAAGTAGAATTACAACTTAATTGTTTAGCGTGTGGTGTATATTACTGCACAATTTAAAAAAATTACAGGT
>JAYEHE010000121.1:0-4062 GCA_034659415.1 Candidatus Zixiibacteriota bacterium
TTCAAATTCTTTAAAGTCCAAGCCAAAATGAATAGCATGAAAAAATTCGTGGGCGGCGGTTACTTTTACTGCATCCAGAGGACGGTCAGCATAACTGGATATATTTTTATAATCATTATCAAGTTCAATATACGATGATATGCTTTTTGTACCAGTTAAATTAATATTAGGATCATCAGAAGCAGTGTAACCATAGGCAGTAACATCAATGTCCCGAATGAAAACATCATAGGTTGGGTCACCATCAACAACTGAATCATGTGGCGGAACCGGATAACCTAAGGTATCAATAATATGATGACGAACATGTTCAAAAATATTAGCAACTTCTTCAATATAGTCAGGGACACCATCCCCATCAGAATCTTTATCTGCTTCGTAAACTGCATCATCTCCGGTTACCGTGTAGTGAATCTTGAAATTTGATTCAGGGCTTAAATAAGTGTTCGGTAAATCGGGACGGGCAAAAGTTGACAAACCCATTGATTGAATCAAATTTTTATCAAGTTCATGTTTGTGCATCGAAAAATCCATAACCGGCGATGTAGCACATTTGACAGGTCCCTGAAGTTGATTTATCAATTCACTGGTAGCAAATCCGGAAGGAATTTTGTCAGCTTGGTTAGTATAAACCATATAATTTGTTATTAATTCAATCTGTTTTTCGACAGATAAAGTTCCTGCAGAAACTGAACTTATACAAATAATAGTAATTAACAAAATGATAGTTTGTAATTTTTTCAATTTGATTCTCTTCTTTTTTGAGTAATTCTTCTAATATTTTCAAAACAGCTTACCGGTACTTTTTGTGAACCGATAAAACCATACCTATTTTCACGACCATGATAATCAGAGCCACCACTAACAATCAACCTAAATCTTTCAGCAAGACTTTTTAGCCTATCTGTATCTCTCTGTTTATGATAAGGATGATAAACTTCTATCCCGTCCAAACCATATTTCACCATCATTTCAATAAATCGTTCATTATTATCAATAACCGGATGAGCCATAATTGCTACACCATTGGCATTTTTAATCAAATCCATTGCTTCTTGAGGAGAAAAATTCGTTTTAGGCACATAACCTGGTTTGTCATTCCCGATATATTTCGCAAAAGCCATTTCATATTCTTTAACAGCACCGCTTTCATATATTGCCTGAGCGACATGAGGCCGCCCAACTGAGGCACCATCGGCAAATTTTTCTACCATCTCAAAACTTATATTCAAACCTAATTCATTTAATTTTTTAACCATAAGTTGAGCACGTTTGTTCCGATTAACTTGAAAATGACTCAATCTTTCATTTATTGCTTTATCGTCAGGGTCAAAGTCATAAGCCAGCAGATGCAAATCTCCTCCCTCAAATGAAACCGAGAATTCAACTCCCGGTATCAATTCAGGATCTCCTTGTTTCAGTAATTTCCTAACAGCAAAATAACCATCAAGTGAATCATGGTCAGTAATAGAAAAAGCGACAAGATTCTTTTTCCTGACAATATCCAAAACTTCCGATGGTGTTTTTTTACCATCGGAACAAGTTGTATGTAAATGAAGATCTACATATTGCTTCATCTAAAAATGTTTTTCTACAATCTTCTTAACTTTTGTTGAAATCGCCTCAGCATCTTTAATTATAGACTCAACTTCTTTTTTCATTTTGCTGACAAAAGACTTATCTTTCACCGAGGTTAAATTAATATTCACATTATAACCAGCACCTTCAATAGCGGCTTTAGCCATTAATGCCGACACTCCAGCATCAGTGACAGAATTCTCGTTTCCTTTTGAAGCTACTATTTCAGACATTTTTAATACTTCCAAAGATTTGTTCATAACCATCAAAGGAACTTCCGCCGCTCCCTTGTTGGCATCCTCAATAGCCCTATCCCGTACAGCAATTTCTTCATCAGAGCTTTTAGGCAGAGCAAACGCTTCCATAACTTTATCGAAAGCTTCTTTATCAGTATCAATCAATTGTTTCAGTTCTGCCATTAATATATCAGTTTTATCTCTGATTTCAGATAGTTCGTCTTTAACTTTAGCATAAGATTTTTTCCCAACAGTTAAGCGGCAAACCATCGCCGACAACGCCGCGGCTAAAGCACCCGACGCGGCGGCAACAGACCCTCCGCCCGGAGCAGGCGACGATGAAGCAACTTCATCGTAGAATGATTCTTGTTGAGCAGAGCCACCACCGGCATCTTGTAGTTTTTGTTCTAATACTTGTTCTTTTGAAAAATTTTCTAACCGAAGATAAAAATCAGCCACATCCAAAATTGCATCATTAGGGACCAAACCAATAATCTCAGATGATGTTACATTAACCCCATATCTGGCGGCTTCGGACTTGATTGTTTCAAACACTCTAAATATCGGAGTTTTGGGATAATTAACCAGATTCATTGAAATCTGCACTTGATCACGTTCTTTAATTTCAAATCCGAGAGCTTTAACAAAACGATATCCACCCCTAAGAGACCGTACAGCATCGGCGATTTTATCAGCTATCCATTTTTTATTGGTATCAAGATATGCATTAAAAGCAACCAGAGGAAATCTAACACCTATCGCAGTCGAACCGGATTTGAGATTCATTTTTGCTGGACCATAATCAGGTTTCCTTAAAGAATCCGTTTCGATACTATCTCTGATGCCTTCGTATTCCCCTTTTCTAACTTTAGCCAAATTTTTTCTTTTTGGCGTAGAAGCGGCATCTTCATACAGATAAACCGGTATGTTTAATTCTTCGCCAACTCTTTTACCTAATTTGTTAGCTAACTCAACCGCATCTTCAATTGTAACTTCTGATAACGGAATAAATGGACAAACATCACATGCACCCATCCGGGGATGTTCTCCTTGATGAGTAGTCATGTCAATAAGTTCAGCCGCTTTTTGGTATCCTCTAAAAGCAGCTTCCACTGCCTGACTTGGATGACATACAAATGTTACTACTGCCCGATTATGATCAGCATCCATTTCATGATCAAGAAGAGTCACGCCTTCAACTGATGTAATTGCTCCACAGATTGCGTCAAGAACTTCAGGACGGCGTCCTTCAGAAAAATTCGGTACACATTCTACTAACTTAGCCATAAAAATTTTAGCCTTCTATTTTTAAAATTTATTTTTAATGCCCCAGGCAAAAAGAGGTATCATAATTTCGTGATGACCTATAAAATTGAAACCCTTGCCGGCTTCGTCTGTAGGTCTTGTTACCACATTTACCATAGGACGATAATGCATAATCATATCAAAATTAGCGGTTGTCAAAGCACTTTTACCTTTTGACAAATTACGTGCCACAGTTAAAGCCTTTAAAAAAACTTCCGGCAATATAACCGCTGACCCTATATTAGCAACAACACCGCCCCTATCAATTTTTTTACAAATTTCTGCTAATATTTTAAAATCCATATGTGATGCTCTTGCAGTTTCGGCAGCATCAAAATTTGGATGCTGTGCTACAATATCAGTCCCTATCCCCACATGGATTGTAGCCGGACAATTATATTTGTACGCCATAGCAAACACAGAATGTTTGGCATATTTCGCTTTTTGAGAAAGAATATATTTACCGCCTGCTTCACCGAGACCGAGTTTTTCCATTTTAGCTAATTTTACAACTTCAGCAAAAAGATGTGCTGTTTCTTTAGCCATCCCGAAACTACCATCCTTTAAACCTTTTTGGACATCTTCTGAGGTCCCTCCCCAAAATGCAAGCTCAAGATCGTGAATCAATCCAGCACCGTTAAAAGATATGCCGGTTACAATATTATGTTTCATTAAATCAATTATAATCGGAGACAATCCAACTTTTATAGTATGGGCACCCATCAACAAATGAAACGGTTTGTTTCTTTTTCGTGCTTTTACAGTCAAATCAATAAATTCTATAAGTTCAACCGCTTTTAATTGTTTAGGGAGAGATTCAAAAAATTTAGATACCGAATTATTATTAAATGGCTTTGCAAACGATTCTAAATTGGTTTTATTTTTTCTTTTCTTATAGGAATAAGTCTTTACCGCAGATAAGTTAGCCGGCCTGTTTTTTTTC
>JAYEHE010000122.1:0-4048 GCA_034659415.1 Candidatus Zixiibacteriota bacterium
AACCGTGTTGAGGAAACCAAAGAAGAACTCTTGCAACTTGCTTATTCTATTGCAGGTAATCCGAATTTAGTATCCGCAGGGAAAAGAACAGATTTTGGATATGTTGGAGATGTCGGTGCCTTGCCTGCCAACCTTGATGCTCTCGTTCAGAATCCGGGCGGATATACAACATGGAACGGTCCATATTTAAAAGATGATTATTACCTTTCCGCCGCAAGTTCCGAATCTGAATTTAAAATAGATGCCTGGGGAACGGCTTATACTTATAGTGGAAGTATCACAATATCTTCAACCGGCAGTGGATCATCGATTACCCAAAAAATAGCTAATTCATCAAATGAACTATTATTAAATGAAATTTCGGCAGTTATTACCGATTTGAATAACAGCCCTCCGGGTACAATTTATAAAGATTCTTTAAGGTTTATTCTCAGTTATCCGAATGGAACGGGTAGCACAACCAATCAATCATTGACACCTTCGCAAAATGGCTTTGTCCAGTATGACTCAATTCCAATTGGAGTTCATACTCTTAAAATTGTTTATATACCAACAGCAGATACTTTAACCAGAATTATGTCTGTAATTCCCGGACAAAATTATTATACGGAAATTCAATTAAATGAAGATTTATGGTAACAATGAAAATTCTAAATAACAGAAATGGTTTTAGCCTAATTGAATTAACAATGGTGATAATTATCATTGGTATCATGACTTCTATCGCTATGCAGTCTATGAATGTTGTTATCGATGATGCTCGGGAAAGTACAACCAAACAGGAAATGGAAATGCTTTCCGATGCTATCGTGGGAAATCCGGACATAACAGCTGATGGCAAACGGTCTGATTTTGGTTATGTCGGTGATATTGGAGCTTTTCCGTCTAATCTTCAAGCTCTATATACGAATCCGGGATATTCTAATTGGAACGGACCATATATTAAACCTCAGATTTCAGAAGACAGCGATGGCTATAGTATTGACGAATGGGGACAATCTTATACCTACACTGCCGGAAGCATGATTAGATCAGCCGGAAGTGGAACTAATATTGATAAAAAAATTGCCGATTCCCAATCGGATTACCTCTTGAATCATTTTGATGGAAATATTAAAGATATAAACGATTCAATACCCGGAGCAACATATAAAGATTCTGTCAATATAAGCATCAAAATTCCAAATGGTGCCGGAACAGATATTACAAAAATTTACCATCCGGATTCATCGGGAAATTTCACCCTTGATTCATTGCCGGTCGGACAACATGAACTGAGAATTATATACACTCCCGATGTTGATACTATCTTTCGGTATCTGACAATTCTCCCTCGTCATAAAAGCAGTAAAGACTATTCTTTCGCCTCTGCCTACTTTGGTTCTGGTGGCGGAAGCAGTAGTAGTTCTGAAATTCTTAGACCAAATGGAGCAGGTTCTTTGAGTCAACTTACATCTTCGGGTTGTTCCAATAACTGGGAATGTGTTGATGAGGTAACTTCCGATGATAATACAAGCTATGTGAAGGGCAGCGGTAGTGGTTGGAATGATGATCTCTATGCACTTCAAAACAGTTCTGTTGGTTCCGGTACTATTGATAGTCTTATTGTTTATATGAATTGTTGGGGTAGCAATGCCGCACGAAAAGCAGAAACAATTGTGAGAACTAACAGTAATAATTATAATGGCTCTTCGAATAATTTATCAAGTACATATACTGTATATTCAACATTATATATCAATAACCCTAACACATCTTCATCATGGACATGGACTGAAATAGATAATCTTGAAATAGGCGTATCAATAAAACAAGATGGTCGCTGTACTCAGGTATGGATTGAGGTTTTTTACACAAATTAGAATTATGAATATAAATAAAATAAAAGATCATACCGGTATATATTCAAGTGGGCGGTTCGCCTTGGCGAACCCTCGTCTGCCCCATCTTTTATTCCGGAGCCTGCTAATGAATAAAAAAATTATCAATAATTCCGGTATTTCTCTGATTGAAGTTGTATTAGTTATAACTATTATGGGAATCCTTGTCTCGGTAGCAATGAACTCTGCATCGCAATTTTCTGAGACAGCCAGAATCGAAGAAACCAAACAGGAATTGGATAATATAGCTTATGCCATTAGCGGTAATCCATTACTTAACAATAACGGCGTAAGAACTGATTTTGGATATGTTGGTGATATTGGTGCTTTGCCGAATAGTCTGGACAATTTAAATTCTGACCCGGGTGGATATTCTACATGGAAAGGCCCTTATATAAAACCGAGTTTCAGCCAAGTTGTAAATGATTATAAACAGGATGTATGGGGAACAAACTATAGTTTTAACGGAACTGAGATAACATCGACCGGTTCCGGTTCTGACATCGTTAAAAAAATTGCTTCGTCAACAGATGATTTATTACTCAATAAAGTATCAGGAACAATTACCGATATCGATGGCACCATTCCGGGAAATAGCTATAAAGATTCGTTAAATATTAGGCTGACTTATCCGAATGGGTCGGGAAATTATACAACAAAGAGTTTAACACCGGACATGAGTGGTTATTTTAATATTGATTCAATTCCAATTGGGAATCATGATATCGAAATTATATATATACCCGACAATGATACTTTACGCAGATTCGTATCAGTAATACCCGGCTCAAACAGTTATGGCAATTATATTCTATCTTCAAATCTTTGGAGTGCATCTTCCGGATGTAGTGGAAGCATTGAATATGTTGCAAATTCTGATACATTATTTAATTCATCTCATTGTGATAATTTTTCATTCTGGATAGTAAATAACTCTGGTTCGGCTGTAACTATTAGTTCTATAACTCTAAGTTGGTCATCTCCTACAGCATATTTCCAGCAGGTTTTTTGGAATAATACCCAAGTGATTAATGAACCTAATCCAACTGTTGGTTCAGGAGAAACAACATTATTTAATTCTTCTCAAACGATTACAGATGGAGAAAGTGTGAAAATCTCAGTTAAAAAATTTGAGAATGCTCATGGCGGCGGTGGACATAAAGTAAATATGGAAAATACAGATATTACCGTAAGTTTTTCAGATGGAACGACAATTATAGTTCCATTAGGAGCCTGCTGATGAATAACAAGTTACTTTTAAATTATAATGGTTTCACTCTGATTGTAATTGTAATTGTAATTGTAATTATTGGTATTATTCAAGTGGGCGGTTCGCCTTGGCGAACCCTCGTCTGCCCCAGTTTTTTTTGCACAAGATTATGATGTCGAAACTACAGGAGTTTCGACCTACCTATTCTAATATTAATTACGGAGCCTAAAGATGAATAATAGAATTTTTAATGATTCAGGTTTCACTCTCATAGAAATTGTAATTGTAATTATAATTATCGGTATTATTGCCTCGGTTGCTACAAAAGAGATGGGTTCTCAAATTGAAGATGCTCGTTTTGAACAGACCAAAACAGAAATGGGTCAGATTGCTAATGCTATTATCGGAAATCCGAATATTTATTCCGATGGCGTCAGGTCTGATTTTGGATATGTTGGAGATATTGGTGCGATACCTCCGAATCTTGATGCTTTGGTTTCAAATCCGGGCGGCTATACAACTTGGCAGGGACCTTATCTTATCGGTGGCAGTGGCAATGACTATAAACAGGATGCATGGGGCGTAAATTATTCATTTAGTAACACAACAATAACTTCAACCGGCTCAGGCACTAATATTGACAAAATTTATACTTCAAGTTCAAATAATCTACTTGTTAATACTGTGAAGGGCTTTATTATTGATGCCGGAAGTAATACTCCGGGGGCAATTTATGCTGATTCTGTTCAAGTCAGGTTGATTTATCCGGATGGTTCTGGAAGTTATAATACTGCGGCACAATTTCCTTCGAGTGATGGAAATTTTTCTTTCTCAAATATACCTATTGGGAACCACAAAATAGAAATTATCTATCTGCCTGAAACGGATACTTTGACATACACTGCTTCAGTAGAACCGCAATCAGTAACAAAATTGGAAAAATTATTTCCAATTTTGT
>JAYEHE010000123.1:0-4046 GCA_034659415.1 Candidatus Zixiibacteriota bacterium
GTCCGATTTCCGGAGCACCTATAAATTCAGTATGCTTGTTATCAAAAACATTCTGAACCGTTAATGACAGTCTGGTGTTAACCAAAAACTCATAATTAACATTCAAATCCACAACCTGAATTTGGTTTAGGCTGACAATTGAAACTGCCGCCGGAGCATCCAAAAGTTTTTCTTTTCTTCGCGATGCTGTCACAGAAATAGCATCAAGATTAATAGCCGATGGTATCAACGCAATATCTATCACATTGTTGGCACCATCAATAATAACCGCTTTGTTGAGTACCTGACTTTTAAAACCAAGATATGAAATAATCAAATCATAAACACCGGGTGCTAAATCTGGAATTTCATATTTCCCATCATTTCCAGTCATAACTTCAATTGCCGGCATTGACTGGTCAGATTTCCCCAATCTAATAGTTGCACCATCAAGCGGATTATCGGAACTTAAATCAGTAATGATTCCACTTAATAATTCTGTGGAAAAAGCACCACCAGCTGATACAATCAAAACAAAAACTGTAATGATTAGCAAATTAATAGATTTGTTACTGTTAAATTTCATAAACTCCTCCAAATATTATCCTATTTATCTATTTTAAAATAATTTAGTCTTATATATATTTTTCTTACAGAATTTTAATATGTCTTGATTCATTTTAATCATTGATTGTTATCCAAAATATGTCCTATAATTAGGTTCTAAACTTCAAAAATCAAGTAATTAAATCAAAATAAACATTTTAAAACAAGGGTTTATAGCTATATCTTCTATATTTAAAGTTAAAACAGGCATAATCTGCTGATTCTCATTATAAAAACGGCTATATATGCCATCTGAAATTAAATTAATAAGCATTAAATAAAACAGTTTAATCTGTTGAAAATACGATTAATATTATATCAAGCAGTTTGATTTTCATTAAAAAAATATGTCTTTATTGATTGAAAAATTTCTTTAATTTGTTATTATGTTTTGCTTAATATTTTAATATTAAGTGATTGGTACAAGTTAAAGGATAAACATTTATATTGAAAGGATGTTCTTCTTATGACACCTTTTGTTGAACAATTTATGGCATTAGTGAAAGCTAAAAATCAGGCTCAGCCGGAATTTATTCAGGCTGTCGAAGAAGTTGTAGAATCTTTGGAAGTTGTTCTGGATAAACACCCAGAATATCGTAGTGCTAAAATTCTGGAACGAATTGTCGAACCGGAAAGAGTCATGATGTTTCGTGTCCCGTGGATGAATGATCAGGGCGAAGTTCAGATAAACCGTGGTTTTCGCGTTGAAATGAATTCTGCAATTGGACCATACAAAGGCGGACTTCGTTTCCATCCTTCGGTAAACCTTAGTATTCTCAAATTTTTAGCTTTTGAACAAGTCTTCAAAAACAGTTTAACTACACTTCCTATGGGTGGCGGTAAAGGTGGATCAGATTTTGATCCAAAAGGTAAAACTGATAATGAAGTAATGCGTTTCTGTCAGAGCTTCATGAGTGAATTATTCCGTCACATTGGACCGAATACAGACATACCGGCTGGTGATATTGGTGTTGGCGGTCGTGAAATTGGTTTCCTTTTTGGTCAATATAAAAAACTTCGCAATGAATTCACCGGAATTTTAACCGGTAAAGGTATAAACTGGGGTGGTTCTCTTATTCGTCCTGAAGCTACTGGTTATGGCGTAGCTTATTTCCTCAAAGAAATGTTGGCAACAAAAAATTTACAGTTAGACGGTAAAACTATTTGTATCTCAGGTTATGGTAATGTTGGAGTTTATTTTATTGAAAAAGCAAATAATTTTGGAGCAAAAGTTATTACTATTGGTGATGAGTATGGATATGTGCATGATCCTGATGGTATTTCAGGTGAAAAACTTGATTTTTTAAGAGATTTATGGACTGTTCATAGAAAATCTGCCGAGGAATACGCAAAAAAATTCGATAAGAAATGGATTCCTAAAGGTCGCCCATGGGAAGTTAAATGTGATATTGCAGTTCCTACTGCAACAGAGAATGAAATTGACGAGAGCGATGCAAAAAAACTGGTAGAGAATGGATGTATTGCTGTTTGTGAGGCAGCCAATATGCCAACGGTTCCTAATGGTGTTAAGTTATTTATTGAAAGTGGAATTCTGTTTGCTCCCGGTAAGGCTGCTAATGCAGGTGGTGTTGCTGTTTCCGGTCTGGAAATGTCACAAAACAGCATGCGTTATGGCTGGACTCGTGAAGAAGTTGATGCAAAACTACAACATATTATGAAAGATATTCATAATTCTTGTGTTGAAGCTTCTGAGAGATTCGGAACTCAAGGCAATTATGTTAATGGTGCCAATATTGCCGGCTTTATCAAAGTTGCCGATGCTATGATGGACCAAGGCATAGTTTAACACAAATGCTGGTATAATCTTTTTATTTAAAAAGGGAGTGGATTTTATCCATTCCCTTTTTTATTATACTTATATTAGTATATGACATTAAATCTTTCGAGGTGACATGAGCGATTTTAAAAAATTATTAAAAGATTATAATTATCTTAATCGGTTCCATATTTTCCAAAACTTAATGCGTTTTAGGATTCGAGAAATTCTTCTTGTTTCCAGTCTATATGACTCGTTTATACTCGAGGAAGAAGGTCAATTATATGAAATGATTCTTTCTCAGTATCAAACTCTTAATCTATCTCAGGCACCATCTATAACTCGCGTATCAAGCGCCAAAGAAGCTATTGCAATGGCTAAAGATTCAAATAGATTTGACCTGATTATAACCACGCCTAATATCACTGACATGTCAGTCATTGAGTTTGCCGTGGAAGTTGTGAAATCCGGACTTGGGGTACCAGTTGTATTGCTGACTTACGATAACCGGGAACTTTTGGATATTGCAGAGCATTATGATATTTCTGTTTTTGAAAAAACATTCATCTGGCAGGGCGACCATCGCATTCTTTTATCAATAATAAAATATATTGAAGATAAAATGAACGTAGATTATGATACAAAAACAGCAGGGGTTCAATCTTTAATTTTGATTGAAGATAATGTATATTTTTATTCATCGTTTTTGCCAATTATCTATTCTGAAATATTGCGTCATTCTCAAAGTTTGTTGCGTGAAGGTGTTAACATCTCTCACCGTATATTAAAAATGAGAGCAAGGCCAAAAATTTTATTATGCAGTTCTTACGAAGAAGCAATGGATTATTATGAGAAATATGAAAAATATATATTAGGCGTCATCTCTGATATTAAGTTCCCTTGCCAAATTTTCCCGCCTGAGGAAGCAGGTATTCATTTTGCAAAAAGAGTAATAGAATCTAATTTTGACATTCCGGTGTTACTCCAGTCAGATTCTCCTGAATTCAAAACCATCGCCGATGAAATGGAAATTTCTTTTTGTTGTAAAACATCACCAACTCTTTCACGGGATTTACAAAAATTCGTTACCAACAATCTTAGTTTTGGTGATTTTATATTCCGGTTACCGGATAATACCGAGGTTGATCGTGCCAGCGACCTTCGTTCTCTAGAGAAAAAACTTCACACTATTCCGGATGATTCACTTCTATATCATGCGGAGCGTAATCATTTTTCTAACTGGTTTAAAGCTCGTACAGAGTTTTTCCTGGCACATAAATTGAGGCCAAGACGGGTATCTGATTATGAATCACCTGATGAGTTGCGCCGCGATTTGATAACATCGCTACATTCATTTCGAAGAGAACAGTATCTTGGTTCTATTTCTGATTTTGACCCGGAACAATTTGATGCTAACTCTGGATTTTCAAGAATCGGTGGTGGGTCTTTAGGTGGAAAAGCACGTGGATTGGGATTTGCCAATTCACTCATTAATAATTTTAAGATTACCAATTATTTTGATGATTTTAATATTGCCGTTCCGCCATCGATTGTCTTGGGAAGTGATGTTTTCGACCAATTTATAGAGCAGAATAATTTACGGGATTTTGCCATTTCTTGCGGCGATGACGAGGAAATAATTCAGACGTTTTTAGCGGCTACTTTTCCTCCAACATATAAAGAA
>JAYEHE010000124.1:0-4032 GCA_034659415.1 Candidatus Zixiibacteriota bacterium
GGACACAAACGACGAGATACCAAATTCCTTCAGCTTGTTTTTCTCAATCGACTGTCCAATCGAACTCAACAAAATAACGGGTAGCTCCTGTAATCGGGAATCAGAACGCATCTTTTTGACAAATTCAAGACCATCCATCTCCGGCATCAAATAATCCAAGAGGACAAGTTCGAAACTCTCATCACTATCTATTGCTCGATTTATTGCCTGCAAAGCTTCCTCTCCCGATGAAACCGCTGTGGGATACATATCCCAACTCTCTATCAACGAAATCAGGAGTCTGAGGTTTGTAGCATTATCATCTACGATTAGAACACGCTTGTTGGCAATATTGCTTAAAACTGGTTTCTGCACTATTTCCTGAGATTCTCCCATTACAGCAGGAATGGTAAAATGGAAAGTAGTCCCGGGACCACCTACTCCGGATTCATTAGTAGGACTCTCTATCCAAATAGAACCACCCATTTTTTCAATCAACTGTTTTGATATTGTAGTTCCCAGACCTGTTCCGCCATATGTCCTTGTCGTAGAGCCATCAACCTGAGTAAAACTCTCAAAAATTTCATCTTTTTTATCTTCTGGAATTCCGATACCGGTATCAATAACACTGAAATGCAATTGAGGCGGGCTGAAACCACTCTCCAATTCAACACGCAGAGCCACTTCTCCTTTTTCGGTGAACTTAATTGAGTTGCCAATCAAATTTATCAATATCTGGCGTAATCGCATAGGGTCGCCTGAAAGCCGGTCCGACACCAGAGGATCAATGAAATTAACAAGCTCTAATCCTTTTTGATGTGCCTTAATTGATAACGTAGTAACCGCACCCTCAATCACTTCACGCAAACTGTAATCAATTTGCTCAAGCAACATTTGGCCTGCTTCTATTTTTGAAAAATCCAAAATATCATTGATTATGCTTAACAAATTACACGATGATTGACTGACCATACCAAGAAATTCGCGTTGCTGATCATCAAGTTCCGTATCCAGAACAAGATCAGTCATCCCGATAATTGCGTTCATCGGCGTACGAATTTCATGGCTCATATTAGCCAGAAACTCAGACTTAGCAACATTGGCTAACTCAGCATCTATTGCCAATTTTTCAGTTTGCTTGATAGCAACTTCAAGTTGAAGATTAGTTGATTCAACTTCTTTTCTGATATAATTAGCATCTTCAATCATATTGAGAGTAGCTAATCGGGCTTCTCTGAGTTTTTTTATTTTAACCTTCATCTGTTTTTTGACATTCTGAAGTTCTGTGCGTTCATTTTTTAGAGCTATAATTCTATTTCTATATTGGGTTTTATCTACAATTGAAATAACTGCTAAAATTGTACCATTGTGGTCTATGGGGCTGATATGCGTACTCTGAGACATCAAATTTTCATTATTTTCATTGTATTTAATCGGGATAAAATACTTATTTAACCGCTCAGATAAATAAACAGGAACCTCTTGTTCAAAAACTTCATTTAACCGCATTATTGCATAACTATTTGAAAGATCTGGATAATGATCAAGCAAATAGGTGCCATGCATTTGTTCCTTTGAATGACCGCTCCATTGTACAAGTGTCTTATTCCAGAAAACTACCTGAATATCTTTATCTACTACAAAGATACCATTTGTAATTGTATCGAGCAGTGAAAATTTATCTATCATATCCATCAATCAACCTATTTCGATTAAGTTGTACATTCGACTACATAATTATCAATCGCCGTAATCAATTTTTCAAATGAATTGATTTCAAATATCAATAGCACATTTCCAGTTACTTGAAGAGTGCTGATACTAAAATCAGCTCGGGCAAATAATGCTTTCGCTGAGCCTGTTACAACTTCCGGTTCTTTTCCAAGTCGTGTAATCAACTTTGTTAAAACAGATTCATTATAAACAGGCAAATCAAATGCAAGCGACTCGTTGAAAATGTTTGACATAGAGCCAAGAACTCCGTTAAGAATAATATTACCTACTTCCAACAATGCACTTTCACGTTCAGCCGCAATATCTCCAAGCTCTTCTTCCCCGCACAATTCACAGGTCAAAGAACTTCCACTATCCTGAGGAAATATAAGCACAGCATCCCCTGCCAAAGCTCCAGAGAATCCTTGGTCAACGCTGACAATTTCCTCTTCATTCTCAAGTTTCAAAACATTTCCAAAGTCATTTATCGGGCAAGTACCGACAATAGGAACTTTAAGATGTACTTTAGATCCTATCAACTCGCTAAGAGCAGAACCTGCTTTACCTATCCCAATATTGATGACTTCTTTCAAAGCATCCAATTGTATTTCGGATAACATAATATTTTTTCCTTCCCCGCCTATTTTAGAATCTGTTCCAGAGCTGAGACGAGTTGTTCTTTTTTCGGTGGTTTATTCAGAAAAACTTTAGCCCCATATCCTATACATTCAGATTTAATTGATTCCTGAATGTCTGCTGTCAAGACTATTATCGGAATGTTATTCCCAGATTCCTTTAGATTTTTCATCAGTTCAAACCCGTCCATAACAGGCATCAACAAATCTGTTAAAATACAATCCGGTTGCTCAGATTTCATTTTCGCCAAGCCTTGCATTCCGTTTTCTGCTGTTATTGATTCATGCCCCAGTTCTCTAATAATCTTACAGATACGATTCCTTTGGAACAGCGAATCGTCAACAACTAATATATTAGCCATATTCTAACCTCCTTTTTAATTTTCATTGCCAATTAAGGCAAGTCTTCTGCCAAATCAGCATCAACTGGAATGCTATATTTTGCATCAGAACCTTTATTAAGTAGCATATCGTTAACTTCCTTTTTCAACTCTATCATTCTAAGTTCCCTATTAACAGCCATATCATTGAAACGCTCAAGATCAGCCATCGACTGGACCAATTTAGCATTGTTTTCTTCCTGGATTTCTTTGGCTTCTCTAAGACTTTCCATATTACGAGCAAGTTGTCCCTCTGCTTGTTTCATATTAGTAATATCAACAAAAGTCTCTACAAGACATTTTTTACCATTAATTATAATAGGATTAACTGTTTTTAAAATATCAAGTTCTTCGCCATCAACTTTCAGTAACTTTTTCTCCGAGTTATCAATTTTTTGTCCTAAATCACTAATTGGGCATTTACCAAGTTCAGCAGGGCAAATAAACTCATGACAAACTTTTCCAACTATATTTTCGATACTTGTCTGTACCATTGTAGCGGCGGCGGGGTTTGCAAATAAAATTTCATGCGTTTTTTCTTCAATGATAACGACTCCGGCTTGTACTGTGTTAAGAATAGACTTGAATCTTTCTTCGCTTGCACGAAGTTGCTCCTCGGCTTGCTTTTGTTCTGTGATGTCCACGTCACTTCCTCTGTAACCAAGCAGAGTTCCATCATCATTCAAAAGCGGGATGCCATTAGTGGATATCCGTTTGATGCTTCCATCTTTGGCTTGGATAGTATTGTCCATACCTTCAAACCGCTCTTTTTGTGCAAAAACTTCAAAAGCGGCTGTTTTGAACTCCTTGCGTCCTTCTTCTGGGTGCAAATCATAAAAATGTTTGTTCCCTACAAGTTCTTCTGGTGTATAACCAAGCACCTTCTGCACTACATGACTGATATAAGTGTAAAGACCATTTACATCAACCTCCCAAATGAAATTACTGCTTTGTTCTGCAAGCTGGTCAAAGCGATCTTTACTATTCTGTAATTCCTCTTTTACTATAAGGCGTTTTGAAAACTCTTTTCGGACCTTCGTAGCGCCAAGAACAAATCCGAGAATTCCCAAAAACCATAAAATCAGATGCCCCCACATCACTTTTACTATTGTGTTATTCGATTCGGCGTAGATCGGTGCCATTGGTACTGAAACACTTATACCACCGCGAATATCTCCAATTTCATACCCCTGTTGGGCATGACATTTAAGACAACCTTCCTCAACAATGAAAGGTCTCATAAACCGCAAGTATTCTGATTGGTCAATTGTTTCCAGCGAGACAACCTCTTCTGCACCTTGTTCGAAAGACACTAAAGCTTGCTT
>JAYEHE010000125.1:0-4020 GCA_034659415.1 Candidatus Zixiibacteriota bacterium
AATTGTCATTATCATCGGAACCACCGTAGGCACCACGTGGTTCAGTTTCCGGAATACCTTCAATTTGACCTTCACCAGCAGTAGTATTTATAACTGAGTTACCGAGAATGATTAAACCTCCCCAGAGGCCACGACCGGCAGCTGTGAGAGGGATATCGTTTGGATTATCGAGATCATCGTTGATTGATGTAAAAATAATCGGAGCGCCAGCATTACCGTTAGCAAAAATTTGTCCGCCACGGGCGACGATTAGTGCAGTAGCCGAAGCACCTTGTCCAGGATTACCTTTAATGATTGTGCCCGGTTCAATTGTTAAAACTTCACCGCTTTCGACATAAACAAAACCGTCTAAGTTATAAACCGTGTCAGCATAAAAAGTTACACTACCTGAAACATCAGCATCAGTTATAACTTTGACCGGTTTGCCGTCATCACTTACCTGTCCAAAAGCCATTACCGGCAAACAGAGAAGCAGCAAAGTCATTATTGTTTTTTTCAATTTAATTACCTCCAATAAAATATTTCTCATTTTTTTTTCTGTGGTTTAGTAAACCCTTATAAAAATTTTAATTTTCTTATTTCACAAAAGCAGTCTCCTTTTCGAAAAGTGTTTATCGTCCTTAAAATTGGCATTCGCTCGTCATCGATATTTTTTGTGGCTCTCGATATCTCTGTCGAACTTTTATGATACTTGCTCAAATTTTTCTTTTTAGTTATTCTCATTATTTACCAAACTGTATAGGTCATACCTATCGAGAAGGAACGACCGGTTGAATATTCGCGGTAAACTTCTTCTCCACCTTCAAGACCGATATCCTCATGTGCAAACAGAACATCATCAGCAAGAAGATTTTTGGCACTGAATTTGAATGTTAAATCACCAACTATTTTTTGTTTTAACAGAACATCAAGACTTTTTCTCGATTTTTCATAAATGTCAGGAGTACCATTGGTAGCATTGAATGCGAATCTATCACCAAACATATTATAGAAGACAGAAATAGAAGTACCTTTGTTAGCATATCCTAAATCAAGATTAACAATAAAAGGAGACTGGCCGTACATCGAACGGGTTGCAGGTGCATTCGGATCATATTCACGAATGTAAACCATTTCATCTTCCGGAATATCAACTTTAGAACTTACAACTGTAAGATTACCACCTAGAGAAAAGTTTCTTAAGAGATCGAAAGCATGATCTAAGTGACGTCTGAACTCTACTTCAAGCCCAGTAACCGTTCCGCTGGAAACGTTTCTCGGCTGGATATTACCGTTGGCACCGACAATGGCCATCTCAATTGGATTATCAAATTTTTTGTAAAAACCGCTAACAGCAAGGATTTCACCCGGCCTTACAAACCATTCCCAGCGAATATCGTAGTTGTCAATGGTAGTGTATTCCAGATCAATATTACCAAGCAAATAACGGCTGACACCAAATTCTTCCGATGAGAACGGGGACATTTCTCGAAGAGTTGGACGAGCCAGAGTCTTGCCATAAGCGACTCTTAAATTCATCAGTTCATTGACAGCATAAACAAGGTTTAAAGAAGGAAGAATATTATCATCATCAATTTCACCGGCATCGTAAGATTCATCTTCGGTTTTTGAGTACATCCTGGTTGTTTCAAAGCGAGCGCCACCGATAGCTTTTAATTTCGATGAGAGAGCAAAATCAAACATGCTGTAAACAGCAGCAATTTCCTGTGTTCCAGAATACTGATTTCGGGATTCGCTGGCATCGAGAAGATAATTCGTGAATAGATATTGATAAATAGTATCATTCGTTGACGGATTGTTATCATTGAAAACAATTGTGTCAATTCGATCAACTCCAATATTGGCAATATAATCATCGACATTTCCTGAGTATCTTCCATACTGGGTATATTCATATCTTTTTTCAGTGTGAACTCTTTTCTTTTCAAGGTATGATCCACCGGTTTTAAGTTTTAAGTTGTCATTGACCGGAATCAAAACATCCATTTTGATTTCATCATTGGATTCATCCAAGTCACGCCATAATCTTTGAGGGCGCGGGAATCTATTAGGATTAATCGAGTAATCAACAGTGTCAATCAAATCTCCGGTGTCATCATCCTCATACTGGTACGGATCAACTTGATCGGTGAAATAACGAACATCCGGCTCATATTGGGTTGTATTAGACGATGTGAACTGCCACTCAGCTCTGACAGATTTGAAAAGATTGTGTTGTCCGGAAAATTGTATTGAGTTGAGTTCTCTTTCAGAATAGCTGAGAGAACGGGTACGCATGGTCTGACCTGAATCAAGATGCTCTAAAGATAAACCTTCCATATATCTTGATACAGATTCGCCATTTTTGTTATAAATATAGTTAACGCCGATTTTATGATTCGGATGAATACCATATTTAAAATTTACCAATCCACCCCAGAGAACATCTTCTTTACTCTTGTTGTCATCCATTTCATGGTCAACTGTCAAACGAGTAGAACCGGCACCACTTAATTTGTATTTTCCATTGAACCCATCAATATAGGAACTGTATTTACGGTTATAAGATAGTGAACTAATAATTCCTAAAGGTTTATCGAATAATTTGAAAAAGTCACCATAAGTGATAGAATGACCTTGATTAATGGGTGGTTTAGTGTGATGAGCTTCCATCTGAGGATTGAATGTTTTCGAGGCTGAGTCCATGTAGTTTATAATGGGTTGATAATATTCCATGGAATCAGCTTTGACATTGATGAAGTTTTGCTCAGGGATATTATCCTGAATATCTTCATTCTGTTTTATGAAATCAGGTATTTCACGGGTTCCATCATCCATAGCCAGCCAGTCTCTATCACCACCATCATAAGAGATAAACTCTTCTTTACTGTTAGTATTGGTATTAAAACCGGATGACATCGATACCTTTAAAGAACGTCGGTCAGGATAATCTTTTGTTCCCAAGTTTACTGAGCCACCGGCGAAGTTACCTGGTTTATCCGGTGTAAAAGTTTTTTCAACAACGATATTGTCTAAAATCCCAGATGGGATTAAATCCATCGGCGCTGATTGATTATCCGGGTTCGGACTTGGTAGGGGACTGCCGTTCAATTGGGTGTTGGAATATCTATCTCCCAAACCTCTTATATAGACGTACTTTCCACCCACTATCGAGGCACCGGTTACTTTTGACATAGCTTCGGCAGCATTACCGCTTCCAGAACGGGATATTTGTTCGGAACTGATAGCATCACTGATTGATGATGCTTTTTGTCTTTTCTTTAGAATTGAGGCTTCAGTATTTTGAACAGCCTTGGCTTCTACTGTGATGCCTTCCATTTCATATTCTCGAGAAGTCATTGTAAAGCTCAGACTGCTTGTTTCATCTTCATTTACGACCACATTTTTAATTACTAATTCATTGTAACCGATGCTCGTTATTTTTAGTATATAAGCGCTTGGTTCAATTTTGCTGATTCTGTAAAAACCATCCAGATCTGTACGTGCCCCTTTCTTTGTGCCTTGTAATAATACTGTCACACCGATAATAGGTTCTGATGTTTTTTCATCCAGAATTTTACCGGTTATACTTCCTGTAGCTGAATTAGCAGCAAATGGTGATGATGCACATATTAGTAGTAAAGCTACTAATAGTGCAGTTAGTGTTTGCCTAAAATAATTCCTGTTCATCTTAAACACCCTCCAGTTTTTGTTTAACATTTTCAACTTTTTCCCAAAAGTTTTATTTACCCCATTTGATTTCTTGTTAAGTAAGATTCCTTCTTCTCAACTTGATCTGTTTTACTTAAAAAGATTTTTGAACTGTTCAATCTCCCAGCATTGAACACTGTCCAGGTTTGCATATATTGTAAAAAAGGTATTTTCATTTTCATTTTCATTTTCATTTTCATTTTCATTTTCATTTTCATTTTCATTTTCATTTTCTTCTCATCTGTTTAAAACAACTGTGAGAAAAATAAATTTTCTTGTTAGGGGCTTATTAAGGATGTAATAAATTTAGATTATTTTGATTTTTAAAAT
>JAYEHE010000126.1:0-3998 GCA_034659415.1 Candidatus Zixiibacteriota bacterium
CTTTGACGTAACCATTTTTTTGGCTCGCACGGATGGTCGGCAAGGACATAACTGGTGGATGATTTCTCCTTACCTGAAAATTCCATTTAGTATCGGGCGGGTAAACTGCTTTTCCAGCACATGGTGTGACATAGACTTCGATAACCCATTGAATGAATACCGCCATGACAGCGTTTCAGGACAAAGCATGCTTGGAGTCAATATCTGGAAACAACTGTATGCCTTTTGCGAGGTTAAATACGAGGATTTTCAAGAACCTTTTGATGATGCCTTCGGGTTAGGTTTTGGCCTCATGTGGCAGTGGTACTTTGAGAATCCCACATCTGCGGCAAGATAGGGGTACTCCGGGAATATCCATGAAAGTATGGCTCTCGTCAAAGAAGTCTTGTGAATGAAGTTGGGTGCAACGTACCGATATTTCAAAGATATGGCCTAACGAATAAGGTTAGATTGTGTGAGTGAAGCGAACCACAATCTGAACCGTTTGTTGGACAAGCCCGGGTCTATTATATAGAAAATATCTTTTTTGGAGTGTGCTTAATTTAAGCCGGGAAGGTGTGGGATGCGTGGGGATTTGTTTTTACAATTAATTTAATGCTCAAATTTGATTTTTACCATTAATAATGACCATTTAATAACCGTTTTTCGGCATAAATATCCATTGCCGGTAAAGTCCGGATTTTTAGATAATTTATTTTAGTTTGATGGTCACATAACAAATAAGCCTTTTCTTATCATGTTGAATTTGATGCTCGATAAGATGATAGCCATGAGTCTGAATGAAATATTCCGGTACGCACAATTTTCATTTCCGCCCCACAACGCTTATATATAATTTTTGCTCTTGTTTTCACTTTTTTCAACATCTTAAACGGATTAAATTTCAGCAGATATTGTAATAATTTAACCAACTGCTTACTACACGGATGCAGGAACCCATAATCTCTTACTCTGCGAAATCCTTTTGGAAAAACATGCTGCATTAACAACCAGAGAAAATATTCTCCTGTAACGCATCTATTCTGATATTTTTTGGTTTTGGAATTTATATATCTGAAAGTTACCATCCCATTTTCACATTTTAAAATATCTTTTTCCTGAATAACTCCCCTGTACAGGAGGAGTGGCAGGATATTTTTTTTTAAATCCTATTTGCTCAACCACTTTTTTCATGGCAACCTGAATACCGGTTCTATCCAAAGGAGAATCAACCAGATGAGCATTTTTTAATCCCTTCACCAAGCCGCAACCCCAGACTATATATGGTGAAAACCTTATAGCTTAATTTCCCGGTTGCCGCAAATAATTGATTGGCCTGCTCGATTGTGACAATATCCGGAATTCTGGTTGTTTTAGGTGGTTTGATCAAAGGAATATCTTCCCATGTTTTTTCTAATATATTGGTGTAGAAAAATTTGAGACCATATAAATCAAGTTTGACTGCACTCCATGAATGAGAATTTAAAAGCTCATGAAAATAATCAAGTAATTGATCTGAACTAAGATTATCCAGTTGACCATCAAAATAGTTGCCAATACGTCTTATAGCTCTTGAATACGCCTCAATGGTCTTTGGTTGCAGGCCTTTAAGCTTTAAATATTTACGGTGTTTTGTATAATACTTGTTAAATTGTGGATTCTTTGGTAATCTGATATCCATTGTAACCTCCTTGTTTTGAGTTAATAAAAATAGTTTTGCAATTGATCTTTTATCACTCACTAATACGGAGGTTGCAATATTTTAATGTGATGGAGCCGGCTGCTTGCTTGCCGCGTAGCGGCTTCGTCCAACAATCACATGCACTCGGACAGTAAAAAGCGGCGCTCCTCGTTCCTCGTCGCTCTGCTTTTTACTGCCGGTGATGTGAGGCGTTCGGCATGTAGAAATATTTAGGAGCAGAGATGAAAACCCAATTTATCTGTCTTGCCAATTCAAAAAAATTTGGGGAAAGATGTGTCGCCGGAATAGAGGTTAAGAAAACTGAAACCGCATATCAACCCGTCGAGAAAGAAGGTAAAGCAAAATGGCTAAGACCAATTTCCAAATTCCAACATGGTGCTGTTGCAGAGGATTTAGTTGGGAATATAAATTTGATGGACATCATAGAGATTGACGTTGAAGAATTTTGTCCAACCGGTTATCAGTCTGAAAATGCAACCTTTAAGCCATCATCAATAAAAAAAGTCGGAAATATGAGGCTATCGGATAAGAATCTAGATAGGCTTATTGATATGGACCAAAACAATTTATTTGGAAATAAAGGAAAGGCGGTGTCAGATGATGTCATTGACTCGGTTCATCATTCTCTAACATTAATCAAAGTCACTGATTTTAGGATAAATAGAAGAGATTCCGATGGGCAACTCAGAATAGAGTTTGTATTCAACTATGATCGTTATGATCTGCCAATTACGGATATTGATTTTATCCAAAAATACAGCGAGAATGAGGCGTTGCTGAAAAATTCAAACTTTTTGTATTTATCGATATCACTCGGCGTTTTTCATAACGGCTGGCACTCTAAATTAATTGCTGGTGTATTATATTTTTGATTATGGAACAATCTAATAAAATCATTCATACAATTGGATACGCGGCTCATACCGTTGATTCCTTTATTGCGGCTTTGGAGAAATTCAACATAACCGCAATAGCTGATGTTCGGTCCAAACCTTATAGCAAATTTAAACCAGAATTTAACAGAGAGAATTTGAAAAAATTATTAATTAATGAACGAATAGAATATGTTTTTCTTGGCGATAATATTGGGGCAAGAATTAAAGCTCCCGAATGTTATAAAAATGGACAGATTGATTATGAATTAATATCTAAGCACCCTTTGTTTCAAGAGGGTATTGATCGTCTTCTAAAAGGAATGGAAAAGTTTTCAATTGCACTAATGTGTGCAGAGAAAGATCCAATAAATTGTCACCGAACAATCTTGATTTGTAAGCAACTCAAAAAATATCAAATTCAAATTTATCATATTATTGATGCTAATACTTCTGAGGACCATACAAAAACCGAATATAGATTAATGAAATTGTACCACTTAGATCAACCAGACCTCTTCATGAAGGATTCCGAACAACTTGAAGAGGCTTATAATAGGCAAGAGGAAAAAATTGCTTATGTAGCTGAAACTACAATGGATTATACAATCAATCATAGGGAATTTGATAATGAATGAAGCTACCGTATTTACAATAGGTTTCACGAAAAAGAAAGCAGAGACATTTTTTGGTAAGCTTGCAAAAGCTGGTGTTGAGAAGCTCATCGATATTCGTTTGAATAACGTTTCCCAGCTCGCAGGTTTCGCTAAAAGAGATGACTTAGTCTATTTTTTGAAAACAATATGTGACTGTGACTATAGACACGAGCCGCTCTTAGCCCCCACAAAAGACATACTGGATGGATATAAGAAGAAAGAAATAGGGTGGCCCGAATACGAAAAGCGATTCAATGATCTACTAAACGCGAGAACAGCTCATACCCTGGTGAGTTTGTCAGAACTTCATATGGCTTGCTTATTGTGTAGTGAACCAACTCCTGACAAATGCCATAGAAGGCTTGTTGCTGAATACTTAAAAAACCACTTTGATAATATTGAGATACAACACTTATGATTTAGGTATCTGCCGAACAACCGCATTAACGGCGGACTGGCAAAAACCGCGCCGCTTCGCTTTGCGGCTTTCACCAGCCGGTTATGCGGGGGTTATCTGAGAAAGAAGAAATAAAAACGAATTATCAATTAGGAGATTAGCTTATGGAACAAATAAGATATGAGGCCGATCCAAAAACAATTCAGGATTTAGCCAATCTTTATGAAAAAAAACATCTTAATTTGAATCCCGGATTCCAAAGAGACTCTGTTTGGACAACGACCGATCGAAAAAAACTTATTGATTCTATCCTTCGAAATTATCCATTACCTTCAATATTCTTATATAAAAGAGAAGATAGTGGCCATTACATTTATGATGTTATAGACGGC
>JAYEHE010000127.1:0-3992 GCA_034659415.1 Candidatus Zixiibacteriota bacterium
TTTCGTTGATAAAGATGTTGATTTATCAGCTTTGCAACAACTGTGTGTTCAAATAGGAGATTCTTCAAAAACAAGAATTACAGTCATGCAACTGAACGGATTTGTAGTGGCAGATTCAGAACAAGACCCAGATAAAATGGATAACCACTCTTTTCGTGAAGAGATGAAAAATGCCTTAGAAGGAAATATTGGTCACTCTATTAGGTACAGCAATACATTGCAAAGATCGATGATATATCTAGCAATACCTCTAAAACATGACAGTAAAATATTAGGAGTTCTCAGATTATCAGTGACTTCTGAATCCATTGATGAAGCGTTGAATAAACTTCTAGTGAGAATATCATTAGCAATATTGGTTGTTGCTCTACTGGTTGCTATTATCGCTATTTTCCTCTCAAAAAAAATAAGCCAGCCAATTGAAGAACTCAGAATTGGAGCTAAACGATTTGCCCAAGGCGATTTTAAACAACGGTTACCTATTCCTGAATCAAAAGAAATAGCACAACTTGCCGAAGCCATGAACAGTATGGCTTCCGAACTCGATAAGAGAATCAAAGTAATAACCCAGCAAAGGAATGAACAGAAAGCAATTCTTCAAAGTATGATTGAAGGAGTTGTTGCGATTGATAATTCTGAGAAAATAATTATTATGAATAGTGCTGCTGGAAATTTGTTTTCTATCAATTCGGATCAAGCACAAGGCAAATCTGTATATGAAGTAATCAGAAACCCCGAACTTCAGGATATTATTCAAAAAACTTCACAAAGTAATAAGCATCATGAAGGTGAGCTGACTTTGAATCTTGAAAAAGAAAAATTTATTAATTACAATAGTTCTATCTTAAAAGAGTCGTCAGGGAAAAGTAATGGCACCTTGCTGGTTATCAATGATTTAACACGTTTACGACATCTGGAAAATATCAGGCAGGATTTAGTCGCCAATGTCTCTCATGAACTTCGCACTCCGATTACTTCGATAAAAGGTTTTGTGGAAACTTTATCTGAGGGTGCTCTTGATAATAAAGAGGAAGCCCATCGTTTTCTCGCTATCATTGATAAACAGGTAAATAGATTGAATGCAATCATTGAAGACTTATTGTTACTTTCAAGTATCGAACAGAGCAACGATAAAAATGAAATTTTACTATCCGATAAGTCTGTTTTTGAAGTCATAACATCAGCAATTGACATTTGTCAGCACAAAGCTAATAGTAAAAATATAATTCTGTCAGTTGAATGTGATAATAAACTGAGAGGCAAATTTAATGCCCCATTAATGGAGCAAGCTCTTGTGAACCTGATCGACAATGCTATAAAGTACAGCCCAAATGATAGTCAAGTAATTGTTAAATCATCAATAAATAATAATCAGCTTGAAATATCTGTTCATGATAAAGGTAATGGAATTGACAAAAAACATTTCTCAAGATTATTTGAACGGTTCTATGTGATAGACCAGGCAAGAAGCCGCGAACTTGGCGGAACAGGACTTGGACTTGCTATTGTCAAACACATTGCTGTTGCCAATTGCGGTTCGGTCAGAGTTGAGAGTGAGCTAGGAGTCGGCTCTGTTTTTATCATAAACATTTCCATAAACAGCTGATACACAGCCTCTAACAATCTTCATCAAAGTTTAATTTTTTCCTAATACAATCCTAACATAATATCCGTTTTAATAGGTTGTAACTTTTTGGGAGAAAAGTTACAGGTGAGGTGAAAAAGTAAAAAATTAACGGAAGGAGAAAGAATGAAACTGTTTGTTAACCTGACTATCATTTTGTTGGCAATCATGGTTTGTAATGTCTCAGCTGCAGAGACAAAACTTAATGGAAGACTTTATACAAATTGGAACCTTGATATGACTGACGGAGCGGAAAGTGCCAATAGTTTTAATGTAGAGAGAGCCTATATGACTATTAAGTCTAAATTATCTGATAACATTTCAGCAAGAATCACAACTGATATCAGAGAAACTGATGTTGACGGTAAGACCAGATACGACATCATCCTCAAGTACGGTTATTTTGACTGGAAACCGAAATTTGCCGACGGTAAGATGAAAGTTCGTTTTGGTCTTCATGCCACACCGTACACCGATGTTATGAACAAATACTGGGGTCGCAGATACATGCTAAAGACGGCCTCTGATCTTCACAAGTTTTTGACTTCATCTGATCTTGGTGCTGGATTTATTTTAGGAGTTGGTCCCAAAGGAAAATTAGGAACCGCTTCGATTCATATCTTCAACGGAACATCTTACAGTTCCACAACCGAGATGAACTCCAGAAAAGATATCAACGCCTATCTTTCATTAAATCCACTTACGAAAAATGAAAACCTGAAAAGATCAAAACTACATGGTCAGGTTTATATCGGCACGCAGAACGATGAAATTGATGAAAATGAAGAAGCTTCAGCTTATAAAAAAGAACTCGTCTCTGTAGGCGGGATGCTCGGGTACCAAAAGACACTGGATATCGGTTTTGACTTTAACTTTGTCACATTGGGTGAAGGTTATAATGATTCCGGTGTTGAATTGGATGAAACCAAATCTTCAGCCTTATCATTCTTCAGCACTTTATATTTAAGCGACTTGGTTGAAGATGAGTCTTTCCTTCGCAATCTGAATTTCTTTGGTCGTTATGATATGTACGATCCAAACACTGACGCTGATGACGATGCTGAAAAACTATTTGTTATCGGAGCTGAGTGTACTCCGGTCAAAGGTTTCAAAGCTTCTGTTAACTATAGAACCGAAAGCTTTGATGATAATTCCCCTTCGGAATCAGGTCTGTATGTAAATACATTATTTAAATTTTAAAAATAAATAGATCAAAAGAAAGAAAGAAAAATGAAAAAAACAATCATTTTATTAGCCACACTGACTATTTGTGCGTCTTTGGTATTCGCCAGCCAAGCCATAACAATTAAGGGTTCTGATACCTTAGTACGTTTAGGGCAACGTTGGGCTGAAGAGTACATGAAAAACAATAGTGGCACTGTTGTACAAGTATCTGGTGGCGGTTCAGGTACTGGTATTGCTGCTCTATTGAATGGCACAACCGATATTTGTGAAGCCTCACGTGATATGAAAGAAAAAGAATACAAACTTGCCGAACACAAAGGTGTCACTCCATATCGGGTTTCAGTTGCTCTTGATGGCATCGCAGTATACTTACATAAAAACAATTCTGTCCAGGAATTATCCTTGTCCCAATTAAAAGGTATATATACTGGTTCAATTACTAACTGGAAAGAAGTTGGCGGAAATGATCATCTAATCATTCTGTATGGTCGTGAAAATAATTCAGGCACTTATGCTTTCTTTAAAAAGAAAGTTCTAAATAAAGAGGATTACGCTACTAAGACACAGACTCTTCCTGGTACAGCCGCTGTTGTAAATGCTGTCGCCAAAGATGAATTTGGTATTGGTTATGGCGGACTCGCCTGGGCAAAAGGTGTTAAATTTGCCGGTGTTAAAGAATCAGACACTTCTGTTGCGGTTATGCCTACCGTTGAAACTGTTTCAGATGGTACTTATCCGATTTCACGTGATTTGTACTGGTTCTTTAACGGTAAACCTACTGGTGAGTTGAAAAAAATGCTCAACTGGTGCTTATCAGAAGAAGGTCAGAAAGTTTCTGAATCAATTGGCTATGTACCGCTTTCAAAAGAGAAAGCCATGGCTAATTTAATTAAGTAGAAGAAATACCTCCTGATTGATGAAACGTTGGGTGAGGAAATTCCTTGCTCAACGTTTCTTAAAATTAAAAAATGCAAGATATGAAAAAGTTAGAGTTTAAATCCAAATCATCTATTGGTGAATATATCGGGAAAAAGTTTATTGCACTCAATGCCTTTGCTGCTTTGATAGCAATTTTGCTGATATTTGTATTCATTTTCAAAGAAGCTCTTCCCATATTTTACGATGAATTCATTCAGGAAGAAGTTTCGATTAAAAAAATGATTTTAAAGCAATCATTTGCTGA
>JAYEHE010000128.1:0-3978 GCA_034659415.1 Candidatus Zixiibacteriota bacterium
AGACCATAATCTGAATGTGGATTTCTTCCGTCAAAAAATAGAATATATTTTGAAAGTTCAAAATTTTGAGAAGCTAAAGTATAAACTAAAGCTATAAGTCCAATATAAGTTGCCAATGAAAGTATAATTGCTATGGCTCTTGAGTTGTTTCGGCTAAAGAGTGACAAATATAAGATATATACAGTTGCAGGAAGAAGATATAATAGACTTATATGGAAGAATATCCCGAAAACCTGGATAAATAGTAGCATCAATATCCTATTGGTAGTGAACTTATTAGAGAGTTTGATAGCAAAAAGAGCATACCAATAAGTAAAAGCAACAACTACCGGTTCCATCCCCGGATAACCAAAATAAAGAATAGTTTGAGGTCCGAAAAATATTATAACGAATAAAAGCCAGCGACGGACACGGTCAGGACTCATTTCATGAGTTATTTTAAAAGCACAGACAGAAGCAACCATAATACAAGCAAACGAGAAAATTGTCCATGCATTTACTGCGGCAATCAACTTTAGCCAGTAAAGCGAGGGTTCATTAAATAAAAATTCAAATTTTAATAATATGTGATAAAAAACATTAACTAATAAAATAGTGCCGTATTCAAACCATCTGATAATTATCTGGTCAGTGTTGGCAATTTGATTTATACGAAGGTTGCTATCTCCGAAAACAAATGAATCAAATCTGAAAATTATCAATAAAACAAATAAGCCAGCACCCATTAGCCTTGAATTGAATTTTCCGCCAATAAAATTACCAAGGCTTTTCTGGTAAGTGAAAAATACAGCAACAGAGAATATAAGTGTTACTATCCAGATTAAAAAATACCAATTAGGGATAAATTCAAAATGCTTAAAAGACCAATTATTGTCAAATAAGTTTAAGCTTGGAATTCGTAAAGCAATAAAAGCAAGAGCAACAATTGCTAAACAATACCCTCCTGATTTTTTATCTAAATTCTTTAGCATTTATCTAAAAATCCTGACGACCGTCTAAGGCTCTGCTCAAAGTTACCGAGTCTGCATATTCCAAATCAGACCCGACAGGTAAACCGCGAGCAATCCGAGTGATTTTGATTCCCAAAGGCTTCAAAAGTTTTGAAAGATAAATTGCAGTTGCTTCACCTTCAACATTAGGGTTGGTAGCAATGACAATTTCATTTACATCATCTTTGATACGATTTAGAAGTTCGTTGATTTTTAAATCATCAGGACCAATTCCATCAAGAGGTGCTAATCTGCCCCCAAGAATATGGAACAGACCGTTAAATCCTTCTACTTTATCAATAGCGGCAGCATCCATACTTTCTTCTACAACACAGATTAAATTAGTCTGTCTTTTAGGGTCAGAGCAAATCCGGCACGGGTCATTTTCTGAAATATTAAAACAGGTTGAACAAAACCCAACTTTCTCTTTAACTTCCTGAATTATTTCTGCCAGTTCCAAAGCATCTTCTTTAGTCATTTTAAGAATGTGAAAGGCGAGCCTGTTGGCAGTTTTACGCCCAATACCAGGTAGCCGAGCTAACCTGTTAGCCAGTCTTTCTACGGATTCTGCTGATTTAAACATATTTTAAAAAGGTAAATTCATTCCCGGGATATTTAATCCACCAGTTAAACCTGACATCTGTTCTTGCTGTAATTCCTGAGACTTCTCTTTTGCCTGAGCAATAGCGGCGATTATTAAATCCTGCAACATTTCTACATCCTCAGGGTCCACAACTTCCTTGTCAATAGTAATAGAAACCATATCTCCTTTACCATTAGCAACTACTTTGACCATCCCACCACCGGATGAACCTTCAACTTCAATTTGTTCAAGTTCTTCCTGCATCTTTTGCATTTTTTCCTGCATCTGCTGAACCTGTTTCATCATATTGCCAATATTACCTTTACTCATTATTTCTCCTTTTATGTTTCTATTTTATTTTTTTCACGCCTAATATTTCACCATCGACCTTTTCGATTAAATCTTTTATGCGAGGTGATTTTTCCAACAGCTCAGATATTTTTATATTATTTCCGTCTCCTTCTTTTTCTTGAACTGACGGCTTCTTTTCCATGTCAATTTTAAAGCTTATACTCACTTCAGCTTTATAATGATCCCGAATTGTGCTTTTAATAATATTAAGATTTTCAGATTTTTCAACAAGTTGTTTTGATGCATTTTCGGCACCGTTAAAAGAAAATAAAATATGATTATCTTTTACTTCTTTTATCTCAGCCATATTCATCTGTGAGGCAAGCATCGGCCTTTTCCCTCTCAAAGTTTGAATAAACTTATTCCAACCCTGCTTAAGAATTGGAATGTTAATATGATTGTCAAATAATTGTTTTTCATGAAGTGCTGGTTCTCTGTTTTGAGTAGATTTGTTAACAAGTTTTAAGCGATCTGTTGAGGTGTTGGATGAAGATTGGTCAGCTATGCTCTTTTTTTTTTCTGACAGGTTAAACAGGTCAGATGAATTGGAGGCAACTTCTCCACTATTTAATTTGTTAATTATATCTTTTAAAAGAATTGTTGATTCCATCTGTGCCATTTTAACAGCGGTCATTTCAATAAGTAATCTTTCGTTAAGACCGCTTTTCAAATCCCGATTAAGATCAGCCATAGTTTTCATCAATCTTAAAATGTCACCAGTTGAGAAAAAATCAGCCTGTTCAAAATACTGTTTAAGTTCCTGTTCGGTCAGATTTAGCTGATCAGCCGTTGATTTGTCGGTTGAAAGTATCAGGAGAACTCGGAAATGCTCCAAAAGTTCATTGACAAAATCGGATACATCAACTCCGCTTGAAAATATATTATTAGTATATTTGAGAACCTCAATATTATTTTTCGATGCTACTGCGGCGGTAAAATCAAAAAGTAATTGACGGTCAACAAGACCAAGTCCATCTATTACATCCTGTTCTTTTATCTTTGTCCCTGAATATGCTGTGATTTGGTCTAATAACGAAAGAGAATCCCTTACCGAGCCGTCAGCTTTACGCCCCAGAAGTTTAGCCGCATTTGTAGATAATTCTACGCTATCTTTTTTTGCAATATTAGCCAAATGATTAGCAAGGTCATCGGCAGAAACTCTTTTGAAATCGAATTTCTGAGTGCGGGAAAGAATCGTTTCAGGTACTTTGGCTGGTTCGGTGGTTGCAAAAATAAAAATTACATGCGGAGGTGGTTCTTCGAGCGTCTTTAACAACGCATCAAAAGCAGCCCCTGATAATCGATGAACTTCGTCAATAATATATATTCTTTTATTACCCGAGGTTGGCATATAGCGGACATTTTCACGAAGCTGTCTGATATCGTCAACGCCGGTATTGGATGCGGCATCAATCTCAAGCACATCAAGCGATGAACCGGCGGCAATTTCAATACAGGCGGGACACTCGCCGCAAGGTTCCGGAGTTGGACCGTTGATGCAATTTAAACATTTAGCCAGAATGCGAGCTGTGGTAGTTTTTCCCGTTCCACGGGGTCCACAAAAAAGATAAGAAGAACCAACCCTGTCATTTTTGATGCTGTTCTGCAGGGTTTTCGTTATATGTTCTTGTGCCACAACATCTTCAAATGTCTGCGGGCGATATTTTCTTGCATATACCAAATAACTCATAGGTTGTTAATATAGTAAAAAAACAATGAATAGAAAATCATATTTTGAGTTTATTTGAATAAAAAAGTGTCCTAAAGTGGTTATTGTGACTGTTCTTGTGTCCGTTGGATTTTCAAATCCAACGGGAATGGGCGAATCTGAAGATTCACCCCTCACGATATTTTGCAAAAGTCATAACTTGTCAAGGGTGGCAACCTCAAACTTGTTTGGGGTTGTATTGCTTGGGGATCCAGGTTTTCTTTATCTTTGTTGATGATTCATTTCTGTATCACATGGTGCACGAGGACGTACACCACGCACGGAATGGGCGAATCTGAAGATTCACCCCTCACGATATTTGTGGGCGGTTAGCCGCGGCGAACCCA
>JAYEHE010000129.1:0-3963 GCA_034659415.1 Candidatus Zixiibacteriota bacterium
ACTATTAAATAAGCAAACTTTATGCCACCGGCATTGTCGGCTTGGTTGGGAATTATATATTGTTGTTAGCCAGAGAGTTAGCTGTTAGGCCAAAATTTGTGATTTTATTTTTAATAAATGTTTTCGTGTAATTATACGACCTCAGATATTATCTTTATAGTTAATACATTGTATTTTATGAAGTTATACATATCGCACAAAAAGTGTGCGTTTCGTATGTATTTTTAGTTTAATTTTATTTAATGTGGATAACTTTTTATTTTTGGATATTTATTTCTTATTGATTATTAAAGCGGCATGCGATGGTGATCCACACGCCGCTAACCAAGGAGTGTTAAAGTATATAAACCGTAAAGCATAAAATGCATTTACGATATTCAGATGGAATCTAAACGGTCAGAGTCGGTATGACCGTATTCAATTCCATATTTTATTAGCTGTTCTAATGACAACTCTCAAACATTATTCCGTATCGTTTAAGTTTTGTCCGTACGGTAGCTTCATGAATTCCAAGAATTCTTGCCGCTTTCGATTTATTGCCGTCGGCGGCAAGTAGAGCTTCAACCAGCAGTTCTTTCTCGAATTTTTCAACCTGTTTAAAAAGAGACTCTTGTTGTTCTTTCTGTTCAGATGAAAAGATAGCTCTTGAAAGTTCCACCAAATCACCTTCGGCAACCATCTCAGCCATAATCTCCAACCGTTTGATTTTGTTGACCAGTTCACGAGTGTTGCCGGGCCAATTGTATTGAACAAACTGATGAATTAATTCCGGAGCCAGTTCACTGTTTTCATCAAGCAGGTTTGATTTTTGCATAAAATGTTTCATCAAGAGCGGTATATCCCCTTTACGTTCTCGCAGAGAAGGAATAGTAAAATTGATACCACTAATACGATAATATAAATCACGCCTGAAAGATCCATTAGCAACCATTTCTTCAAGATTTCTATTGGTAGCAAAGACCAGTATTGCATTCAATGATATTTCTTTGGTTGACCCAAGCGGCATTATTTTTCGGGATTCAATAACTTTTAAGAGTTTGGATTGTAATATCAGTGGCATATCCCCAATTTCATCAAGATAAAGTAGCCCGTCATTTGCCGCTAAAAATAATCCGTCTTTATCTTTGTCCGCTCCGGTGAAAGCTCCTTTTTTGTAGCCGAATAACTCTGATTCTAAAAGAGTATCCGGCAAAGAGGTACAGTTGACCGCTTTAAGAGGCTTACTCGGGCAGACAAGAGAATGAAAATACCGAACCATGTGGTCTTTGCCAACACCGGTTTCACCGGTAATTAATAGGGGGATATCGGATTGGCAAATTAGTGGTAATTGTGATTTGAAGTTTTTTATCTTATTTGATTGTGTTATAAAATCAGCAACTAAAGGATTTTGATTGCAAATGTCTTTGTTAAATCGTTTTTGTCTTCCCGTTTCTGAATCATTGTTTGCTATTATTTTACCAATTTCATTCAGTTTTATATTTAAGTCATTTGTGGAATAAAACTCTTCCACTCTAAATAAAAACGTCATCCTTTTGTTAAAATTGAATAGAGATGAACAACCAGCAGATATCAAAGAATCGGCTTTTTCAAATTTGACGGATGATTCTCCAAGATAATCAAATGATTTCATGAAATAATCTTCGCCTTTTTGATGATTCTTTTTTGATTCTTCAATAAGTGCTTTAATTTTCCATAAAGCACCTATCTCTACCTTAATGTTCTGTTCTCTCATAATCGGCATAGCCAAATTGGTAAATCTTTGTGCAGAATGAATATTATTGTTTAGTATTGCAAGTTCTGCAAGATGACGCCAGACTCTGGCGGTCAAAAGCGATGATGGTTCAATTGATTCAGCCAGTTTTAAAGCATGCTGAAGCCGGTTATGTGATTCTTCGAGCCGGCTTGATTTGTAAAATAATTCGCCAAGATAAGTAAGGCAGATTACTTCATCACGAATAAGTTTCATATCGGTAATAGTAGAATAGGCTTTATTCAAAATATTTTCAGCCTGTTTATAATTACCTTCTTGGATAAATACATATCCTAAAGATAGTGAAGCTCGCATAGCTTCTTTTTCATCGCCAAGTTCTCCGGATAACTTAATATTGATTTCCAGATGCTTCTTAGCTTCTTTAAAATTTCCTGTAAAGGAATAGATTCGACCAATGTTCCCCATCATATAAGATAGTTTGACCTGGTCTTTTAATTTACGAGCAATTTCAACTGCATCCATAAGTATCAACAGAGCATTGTTGAAATCGTTCTGTCGGAAGAACAGTCCGGCTAATAAATTTAAGGCACGGCTTTGTCCTTCGATATTGTCATTGCGGCGAAATATTGATTCGGCATCGCGAAATGCTTTTTCGGATTCTTTTAACTCACCGTTTTTTCTTAAAATGTTGCCAAGCAAGATAAATGTTTCTGCAAGTTCGTTGCTGTCCCCGCTTCGAGCAATTAGATTTTGAGCAATTCGGATAGTTTTAAGGGCAGATGAGTGATTTGAAATAGAAGAGTAAGCTTTTGCGACGTTGCGAACCATTAATCCAGCCGGCAGTGTTCCGATATTGATTATAGCATTATAATTATCTTCATAATACTTTATCATACCGGTATAATCCTGCTTATCTAACATTGACTCAAGGTAATGAGTCATTGTCAGGCAGAAATCATTGCCAGTTTTGATTAATTTACTCATTTGTTATTACCCTCAAAAATATCAGATTGGTTTGTTTGATTGACTACAGTAGGTTGATATAAATTGATATTATCAACTTCTCTTATCGAAGGTGCAGATATTTTTGTTCTTGGGTAATATGATCCAAGGTAATTATTAAGAAAAATATCAATTAATGGAATACCTGTAAATATTGGGTCATAATTTGTACCAATAGACTTATTTGGTAGAATTGGTGCTACTTCTTCGCCACCCCAAGGATGATCATCGCCACCCGGTTTTGTTAAATCCAGATAACTATCCGGATTCACTTTAGCTGTGGTATTGCTTGCCGGAATTAATAGCAATACAAATACCAGTAAAATCATAAAATACTTCATTTAACACTCCTTTAATAAAATATAGTATTTACATGTTTTTGGCGGATACAAGGCATAGGGATTTTTATTTTTTCTTTTTCTCCCAACACGATTAAGATAATAAATTACCAGAAATGTGTCAATTTATTTTTATCTATTACCATCAAAAAAGCCTGCCAATTTATGGCAGGCTTTTAATTAGTGAATTTTATAATTTTTAACTTAAAGAAGTTTTTAGATAGTCAATTATTTTTACAGGAGTCGGATCTTCTTCATTTAAAATAGCAAGGTAATATGAGACAAAATCGCCTATTTGAATAAGGCTGAACATTCTTTCCAGAACAGAATCACCTCGTGAATAAATTTCTATTACCTTTACTTCGTATTGTTCAATCACGCCCTTTACGATATCCATACGTGCTTTAATCCGAGGATGATCATCAAAATCACGCAGATATAAAACGACTATTTGTTCTGCAATATCTTTTATCTGGTCAGACCAGCCTACCAGTTCATTATGATTAAATTCAGCAAATTGATTGTTAAAAGCCATTATTTTGCTATTTTCGCATAGTTGACATTTCCAACGATACCCAATCGCATCGGTGATAGTAGGTCCTGTATATATCATAGGAATTTTATTTTGAATACGCTGTGCTAATTTTTTTGCCATATTTTTATCGGAGTCAACATCTTCAATATAGTTATCACGATACTTTTTCAATGTGGCGGCAGTCTTTTTTATTTCATTAATTCCATTTTTTAACAGTCCGATTTTTTCAAGAAAAGCAACAATAGGCGTAAAGGAATATCCCAAAGCGGCTCTTGGCTGAAGACCTTCAGGAAGAATTAAAGTCGGAATATCATTTATTTTTGCTACTTCATTCAAAAGACCACCGGTAGTAATACTGACAAGCATTGATTTTCTGT
>JAYEHE010000130.1:0-15503 GCA_034659415.1 Candidatus Zixiibacteriota bacterium
TTTTTGCGCAACTTCAAGTGCTTGCTCTGAAATATCCATAGACAGAACAGTAGCATCTTTTATCTCATTAGCCATCGTGACAGAAATAACACCTGAGCCAACCCCAATATCCAACAAACGAGGTTCGTTTAATTTTTTTAAATGTATAAATCTTACAGCGGATTCACAGAGCATCTCAGTCTCAGGCGTTGGAACCATTACCGATGGTGATACAAAAAATTTACGTCCATAAAACCATGCTTCTTCCAAAATATATTGAAGCGGATAACGGGTAGCTCGTCGTTTTAAAATATTTTCAAATTTAGTAAGAATTTCATCGGTAAGAAGATTCTGTCCATCTATATAAAGTTGCAAACGTTCGATATTGAGAATAGAGCAGAGAATAATTTCAACTTCAGCTTGCCCCTGATCAATCCCTATTTCTTCGAGTATTTTAGCTTTTTCAGAAATAAATTTGGGTAGTGATTGAATCACATTTATAACAACCTTCTAAAGTTTTGGATTATAAGGATACTTCTTTCCAAAGAATAGACCATATAAATAAATGAGTATTGCTAAACCTATAAGGCTATAGCAGAACAGGTAGGTATCAGAAGGTGCAAACTGAATAGAGTGAGGAACTAGATACATTGACAACATAATTAGAAATGCACCAATCCCAAACCATCCGCGAGCTTTGGGTGAAAATATATTTTTACCAATTTTACCTTTAGTTGTAGATGCTATAGTTAGAAAGTTAACAAGCAGGAGATAGACAAAAACAATTTGAGTTTTATTGTCTGTAGCATCGGTCCCAAACGGAACCCCCTCCCAAAAACAATCAAAGGCATACCAGTTCATGGCAAAACCGATAGGATAACAGCTTATAAATAAAAAAATATTGGCAATTAAAAAATGCTTTGCCATAGAGTTTAAACCATTTCCGGATTTTATAATTGAAAAACTATGAACTGTTCCCAACATAACAAAAAATACGGTGGCAAAGATTAAAAACACATGGCTTATAAGAACAAGATTTGGGACTTCACCTATAAATTTAAGAAGAAACGGTTTTTCATCCGGCATTTTAAACGAAGCTCTCACACTTCCAATATTATCTCTTATTTGAAAATAATAATATGCTCTTTTCCCTTTTTTCCCTATGCTATGAGTTATGCTGTATAGATTTGTAAGACTATCTTTCAGATTCATTTTTATTGAGCGATATTTATATAGGGGAGTGGTTATGTCTTGCCCGAATTTTGTTGAATTATAATAAACAGTTAAATTAGAATCAATTTTATCTTTACCATCCGGAGGTATAATATTCAAAGTTATTTCCACAGAAGTAAATTCGGTACCTTTGGGGACAGACGTCATTTCAAAAGTAAATCCGTTTTCTGTATGTGTATATAATTTAGGTCTGCCTTCGCTATTAACATAGGTAATATAAAAAAGTAGAATAGTTAAAAGAAAAGCTATGATAATTCTTGAATATTTACTCATACACCGGTCTCTTTTTCTGTTTCTAATTTTAATCTTTTTTCTTGATCACTCTGGCGTAAAGGTTCAATTATTAAATCAACGTCTCCATTTAGTATTTCATCTAATCGATACAATGTCAGACTAATACGATGATCTGTTACTCTTGACTGGGGGAAATTATACGTTCTTATTTTTGCCGAGCGGTCCCCGGTTGAAATCATAGAACGACGTTCCAATGCTATTTTTTGCTGTTGTTCTGCAATTTTAGCATCATATAAACGTGCCCTGAGAACTTTTAACGCCTTAGCTTTATTTTTAATCTGTGACTTTTCATCCTGGCAAGTTACCACCATACCGGTCGGAATATAAGTAATTCTAACAGCGGAATCGGTTGTATTGACCGATTGCCCTCCCGGACCGGATGAGCGATAAACATCAATTTTTAATTCATTTTCTTTTATCTCAATATCAACATCTTCAGCTTCCGGCAAAACAGCGACTGAAATAGCTGAAGTATGTACCCTTCCTTGAGATTCAGTTTCCGGAACTCTTTGTACACGATGAACACCGGATTCATATTTCATTTTTCCGAAAACATTATTTCCTTCGAGTGAAAATGAAATTTCTTTGAATCCGCCAACACCGGCAGGATTGGAATTCATTATATCAAGTTTCCACCCTAAACTGTCAGCAAACTTCTGATACATTCTAAAAATTTCACCGGTAAACAAACCAGCTTCGTTACCACCGGTACCGGCTCTTACCTCAACAATTACATTTTTGGAATCATTCGGGTCAGTCGGAAGAAGTTTAAGTTTGAAATCTTTTTCTAATTTTTCAAAAATCTCTTCATAGCCAGCTAATTCTTCTTTAGCCATTTCAACTAATTCATTATCTTCACCAGCTTTAATAATGTCATTAGCTTCCTGCATTCCAATTGCAACCCGTCGATATTCTCTTCCAATTTCAAGAATGTCTTCCAGATTTCGTCTCTCACGACTGAGTTCGATAATCTTTTCATTATTTGAAAGATTTACAGGATCTGACATTTGCAGATCGAAATCTTTTAATCTTTTTTCTAATTTTTCAACAATTTCAAGCATAATAATCCATTAAATTTTTTATAATATTAAGGGAAAGATTCGGATAGAGCAAGATAAAATGAGGGTAGCTAAGTAACTGTCATTTTCTCCGAAGTAGTATTTGATTTTTCAATACTCATTGCCGCTTCCAGAGCTACTATTGCTACTTCAAGTTGTTCCATTGAAGGTTCCTGAGTGGTAATTCTCTGAAGCCATAATCCTGGTTTAATTAGAGCTTTGGTTATAGAATTTTCTCTGGTTTTTCCAGATAATTTTAACAACTCATATGAAAGTCCGGCAACTATAGGCAATAATGAAAAGTGTAGCATAAAACGCTCCAGAAGTGTGGGTGGGGTGCCAGTGTAAAACGCATAAATAGTATCTGATATGGCGTAAGTTAATATTGCCAAAAGGGCAACTATTATTATAAACGAGGTACCACAACGTGGGTGAAATCGGGTATGAGTAGCAGCTTTTTGCGGTGTAAGCTCATCACCCATTTCCAAAGCATAAATTGATTTATGTTCTGCACCATGATATTCAAATATCCGCTTGAATTCTCCGAATAAAGATATTACCCAAATATAAATAATAAACATTGTTAAACGGATAGCTCCGGCAACAAGATTGAAACTTACAGCACTTTTATCGATATCAAAAAAATTGGAAATAGCTAACGGCAAAAAGAAAAATATAAATATGCCAAGTGAAAGAGCAAACAGAACAGTTAAACCAAGCATAAAAGAATTGGAATTGCTTTTTTTCTCTTGATAGTTTTCACCTTTTTCCTGAGCGTCAATTTTTTCCTGTTCTTTGATAGCTATATCTGCAGAAAAATTAAGTGTTTTAATACCTATAACAAGCATTTCAACGAAGATTACAGCTCCCCGAAGGATAGGAATATTTAAAATTTTATATCTTTGAGAAAGAGAAATATAATCTTCGGATTTAACTGCAATTTGACCGTTTGGAAGACGAACTGCTGTTGCGACCTTATCCTTTGATCGCATCATTACCCCTTCAATTACAGCCTGCCCACCTACATTCAAATTTGCCATATTATTCCTAAATTCAGTTGTTAATTCTCTCTATTAAAAAAACAGACAATACGGATTAATACAATACGGATTAATATAATACGTATCATCTGTAATATTTTTGAGAAAAAATATAATTATTTTTTCTTTTTATCCAGTACTTTTGAGTATTTCTGGCGGAAACGTTCAACTCTACCGGCTGTATCAATCAGTTTTTGTTTGCCGGTAAAAAATGGATGGCAGTTGGAACAAATTTCAACATTGATCTCTTTACTGGTTGAACGAGTTTTAAAAGTTGCACCACAGGCACACTTAACTTCCAACTCATTATATTTCGGATGAATTCCAGCTTTCACTTTTAACCTCTTTAAAAATATTTTAACTCTACATATATAACATATATAACAAAACTCGGTTCCAATTATTTATCGGAACCAGAGCTGACTAATATAATAAATTTTAACCTTTGGGCAAGCTGTTATGCCAAATCATCTGAGTTTTTTTTATACTCAACCTTACAACCAGAACTATCACAATGCATTACAACTACTTACGGGAAAGAACTGTCGCCCAATAATATGTTTTATAGGTCAATCTTTCAATCTTAAAATGATGAGAAAATATAGATTCCAGCTCATTTTCTGTAAAATAATTTTTTAAGATAGTAAATTTATTTCCATTATCCAGATATCGAAATTTGTAATTGTTTCCAAATTTATCGATTGCCACTGATTCTTGTTTGGGACCTTCAGCTGGATAATTATTATCTATCAACCATATTTTTCCATCTGGCTTTATAATATTGTTAAATAATTGAAAAAGTGAATCATAATCCTGTTTGGGATGATGTGAAAACCAGAAACCAAGAACAAAAAGGTCAAAGGAATTATTTTCAAACGGAAGTTTAAGTAAATCGGATTTCACAAAATTTACAGGGGTAATATATTTTTTCTTTTTAGCTTCGTTAATCATTTCACCTGATATATCAGCCGCATATATCTCATGAGCAGTTTCTGATAAAAATTGAGTCCAGTATCCGGTTCCACAGGGTGCATCAAGAACGGTTTTATTCTTTGCAATTTCCTTTAAACGCAAAACCTCATCGTCAATCTCTTTTCGCCGTTCCGGGGCATTCCGATAATATATTTGTTCATATTCAGATGCTCGTTTATTGTAATATTCAATTGTATTGTCAGGCTTTTTCATCATTCAATATTTTCTCATAAAGATGTTCAGCTAAATTATTGATATCTTCTAAAACTTGCGAGTCATTAACTGCATCCCCTTTTTTCATAAAATCATGGGATCCGTATGTTATCAATCCTTCATTTATAACTTCAATCCACTTAAAAAAACCGGCAATTGTTCGACGTGCTCCCTCAAACCAGGCTTTTTCTCCACCTACCAGAATAATTGCACCGGGACGTTTTTTAGTAAGTATTTTCATGAAATCATGATTAGGAGTTTGATTCTTATAGTCAGGAGGACGCATACAATTACAACGGTCTATTAATGTTTTTGCCTGAGCGGAGACAGAATCAAAATAGATAGGTGACCCAAATAGAAAACAATCACATTCGATAATTTTATTATAAATTGAACTGATATCATCATCGTAAATACAAAAATTCTTTTCAGGAATTTCACCGCAAGCTATACAGGGAAATAATTTTAATTCACTCAATTTAATAAATTCAACAGAAGTTTTATTTGTGTTTAATTTATTGGAAATTTGAAAGGATAGCTCTTTGAGAATTAAATCGGTCGATGAACCATCGACTGGAGAGCCGGATATGCACAAAATTTTAGTCAAGATTTATCTCTTCCAATTTTTCCAATTCGTGGTATAATTTAATAATGTTATCTTCGATTTTGTTTTTTTCATCCGAAGCTTTGTGCAATTTTTCCCAGTTGTTCTGTTCTATTTTGTTATTTAGTTCATCGATTATAATTTCTAATTCTTGTTCGAGTTGTTCTATTTTATCTTTTGTCTGTTGAATGTTTCTTTTGAGATATGATTTCTGTTTTGATTTTTCTTTAAATTCTAAATAAGCTTCCTTTTTTGATTCATCTTTAACTTTAACTGTATCGATGTGCAAATTTTCGGTTCGTTCTTTAAAATAAGAATAATTTCCGGGATAAGATTTAATGAATGAATTGCTTAAGTGTAATATTTTAGTTACTACTTTATCAAGAAAATATCGGTCATGACTTACAATCAGTGCAGAACCATCATATTCTACAAGAGCTTTTTCAAGAATGTTTCTGGAATCTATATCGAGATGATTAGTTGGTTCATCAAAAATAATAAAATTAGCCGGATAATAAAGAAGCCGTGCCAAAGATAATTTTGTTTTCTCTCCACCCGATAGTGATTGAACCGGCTTAAAAGCGTCTTCACCATAAAATCCGAAACGAGCCAAAAAAGAACGAATTTTTCCACTTTCAACAATAGGGTCTAACTCCCAAACGGAATCTATTACCGTTGACTTATTGTTTAAATCTGACAATTCCTGATCAAAATAAGCAACTTCAACATTAGAGCCCAATTTAATTTCTCCGTTAATGGGAGCAATTTCACCAATTAATGATTTAAGGATGGTGGTTTTACCAGAACCGTTTTTCCCAATCAATCCAATTTTATCTCCTCTGTAAACATCAACACTAATATCATTAACAATTGGAATAGAACCATAACCTAAACTAACTTGATCAATAGATAAAACATGGGCATAAGAACGTCCGGAAGATTCCATTTTTATATTAGCTTGTTTACTGTCATGTTTTACAGGTTGAATTCTTTTGATACGAGCCAAATATTTTAATTTTGATTGAGCTTGTTTTGTTTTTTGTCCTGCCATATTGCGTTGGATAAAATCTTCAATCTTTTTAATTTCTGCTTGTTGATGTTTATAATGATGCTCCTGTAATTCCAGGCGTTTTTGCCTTTCATCGAGATATTTCTCAAAGTTTCCAACGTAATTATCAATTTTGGCAAAACTTATTTCCCAAACTTTATTAACTGTATTATTTAAAAAAGTACGATCATGAGAAATAATTATATAACTCTTATTGATTTTACTAAGGTATTCTTCAAGCCATTGGGTCGATTCAATATCAAGGTGATTGGTAGGTTCATCCAGAAGCAGGAGAGTACCGTTCCCCGCCAAAGCAAGAGCCAACCCTGCTCTATTTTTTTCACCTCCTGAGAAATTTTTGATTGGTTCATCATGCCTTGCTCTTGGAAATCCCAAACCTTCAAGAATATGCACCAATTCATTCTCAAATGAAAAACCGCCATTGTTCTCAAATTTGGCATGTAACCCCCCCAGCTTTTCAACTGCCTTTGAATCATTGGGGGAATACTGCAAATAATGTTCTAACTCATTTATTTCCTGCCGCATATCAAGCAAATCAGTTCTTGCCGTAGATGTAAATTGAAACAAAGTTTTATCAAGATGTTCGGTTTTTTCCTGAGTGATGTAATCAATTTTACAGGTTTTGGAATAACTGATATCCCCGCTGTCTGTCTCTAATTGGCCACTAATTATTTCAAAAAGGGTAGTCTTACCGCTTCCGTTTTTTCCAGTGAGACCTATTTTTTCCTGATTTAAAATAGTAAACGAAACATCACTGACAATAATTTGGTCATCAAATTTTTTTGAAATTCTTTGTGCGGCAAGAAGCGTCACGACATTTCCTTCTCCGAAGTTCGAGAAATAAATATTTCAACAATGACCAAAATAACTACCAGCCAAAGAAATATCTGCCATAATTCTTTACCATATCTCAATTCAGACAGTATTGTAGCTATATCATTTTCAAAAGGAATATTATTATACGAATTAAAATTTAAAGCAGTTGCAAATTGTTCCTTATCTACGTAATTCAAATCTGATTCGCCCTTAGCAGTGTTCAATGCGAAACGATCAATTTCACGACCGAGATAACTAACATGATAAACTCCCGGCAAATTAACCGGTTGGGCATTGAGAAGTAAGGCACCTTTTGATTCGTGTGGAGAAATTTTATATATCAGACTATCAGGAGTCAACATGTCCACTGGAGTATTGATAGCACCTTTCAAAGATAATGATCTGGTAATTCTATTACCGGGCTGAAGATTCAATTCATAACTGGAAAGATCACTGGCTAAATATTCAGCAATTCTTGATACTAATGGCACAAAAAATGAATGAGAGGCTATATCGGAATATTCGGGAAGCAAAAGACCGGTAAAGGTTATTATTTTCCCTTTGCCGTAAGAAGATTCAATCAGAGCAGGATGTTTACCGGTAAATGACATTAAAGTTTGTCCGTTACCATCTATATGCATTTTGGGAAGAGTGTAGAATTTTATTTCAGGAGGTATGTTGTTTTCAAAATTATATACAGAAAAAATTGGATGACTATAATCAATCGAAAGAAGCGTATAATAACCCGCCCTTGAAAAATCCGTTTTATGCTTTTTATCATAGACAACCGATGTTAACTGAGACCATTGGCTGTTAAAATTGTCAATATCTGTATCAGCACCATAGCTTACAAAAAGTGATTTCCCCGAAGTAACAAATGTTTTTAATCTATTAACGTATGTTCTGTTTAATTTAGGAACAGAAGCAAGAAAAACCACATCGTAATCAAAGAAATTAATTCCGGCTAAATTATCAGGATTAACTTCCTTTACTGACCAATATTTATTTAATGATTTATCTGGTAATAACGCTAATTTTAACAATGATCCTGAGACATCACCGTTAATTATAAGTAGATTGAATTCTTCAGGGATACTCAAACTAAAATAAAATTTGTTATCACTTATAAATAAGTCATCTGATATTTCAATATACCCTTCATGAAAACCAGTATTAGAAACTGATTTAGAAAATGTTATAGTGGTTTCTTCTTCGCCTTTTATTTCCAAAGCTCTTTGTGAAATCCTGTTGCCATCAATAAAGAGTGAGGCGATTATGTTTTCCTGATTTTCCACTCCAAAATTTTTTATAACAGCGTTGATTTCAAAATCATGTCCGGGCATTATAAGTTGACCGCCGAAATCAACCGATGTAATAGCGATATTATTATTGTTCTCAATAGGAAGTTCAATAAAATAATTGCGACAATCATTGTTGAGTACAATTTTTTCAGCTGGCAATAGATTTTTTTGATTATCAGAAATTATGAATATCTCTTTGTTAAGATTATGAGCTTTTTCTAATAGCGATAAACCATATTCATAAGATGACTGGATATTTGATTTACGGTAAGCGATTTCTATATTTTCAAGGTACTCTTTGGCAGTAGAAGCAGAAACAAAAGCCGGTGGGATACTGTTAGCATCTAATATCAAGGGGAGCAGGCAGATTTCATCAGCTTCGCCAAACGAACCGAGAAGCTCTTCACAGCGTTTTTTGGCTTGACCAAAAAGATTACCGTCGGCAATATATCTATCCATCGAGGCTGAATTATCAAAAAGAATTATAGCCGACGTAGATGCATGCGAACCGATTCCCGAATTTTCCGTAGTCGGTCTTGCAAATGCTAAAACAGCAATCAAAATAATTAGCATCCTGAGAAACAATAATAGAAGTTGCTTAATCTTTAAACGACGAACCTGGCGACGTTGCATCTGCTTAAGATATTTTATTGATGAAAACTCAATCTTTTTCACGCGTCTTTTGGAAAACAAATGTATGATAAGCGGAATCAGGGCGGCGGCGGCGGCAAAAAGAATTGTAGAATTTAGAAAATTTAACATAATTTAAAAATTATTGCTTATATGGGTTCTCAATTAATATTCTTGCTTCTTCCTGTTGGTATGCTGTCGATGGCATTGCTATTACTTGATTGTAGTATTGTTTGGCGGCATCATGATCATCTAACATATCAACAACTTTCCCCGTCTCCAGATAAATCAGACCAAGATAGAAAGGCCTTATTTCCAGAGTAGCGGCGGAAGTTAAATAAGTAAAAGCATTGTCGGTATCACCCAGCCCAAGATATGCAGAACCAAGCCAAACATGAAGATTGACAGATGATGGTTGGGAGGACAATGTATTTTCAAGAATAGTTATTGCTTCGGAAAAATATGTTATAGCTTTTGCTTGAGTGTTTTTATCATTGGAATGAATAAGAATCTTTCCAAGAAAAATTCTACTTTCAGCAACAGGCGAATGTTCTTTGTTGTTAGTAATAATCTCCCGGAATTTTTCTATTGCCTGAGTTGAATCTTTCATAAGTAAATAACATAAAGCAATATTGAATTCAGCCACAGTATTAGTTGTGTCAAGTTCTTTTGATGTCAACAATTCTGATAAAGCATCCTGATAATTACCGTTCATTAAATTATAAATTCCCATATTCATTCTACCAATGGAATTATCAATAATTAGTTGAACTCTTTCTTGGATTTCAAGAGCATTGTAATAATCACCTGAATTAAAATATCCGGTTTTTAACAAATCAAAAGCTATCATAGAATCAACACGTGATTCTGAAATATTTAATAATGCTTGAGCGTATTCAATTGATTTATCGTATCTAAACAAAGCATCAGCCAATTGAGTATGTTTTAGCAAACGAGGTTTTAAAAAGGTTAAAGTATCAACATAATTAAGCCACTCTTGCTCTAATTCCTCAACTGATTTACCATAAATTTTTTCCATTGATGAAATTTGGTTCAAATCATCGCTGGCTTTATATAAAAGCGACATTTTATCAATCTTATATTCTCTAACCAAATACCTTATAAAAGATGCAGAAATTCTATCCGCTAAATAAGGATCAGCATTCAAATAATCGTAGGTATTTAACAAATCTTTCAGAGGAATATTTTTATTCTCTTTCACAATATTTTTCATATCAAAAACAGCAAAAGAGAGAAAATTCCCCAAACCTTCCGTTATAAATGAAGGTGCGTAACCATAGTTTTTTAAAATTAAAGAATGCCCAGAAAGAAAAATATCAAGAGTATTTAAGTTGGCACCAAAAATGGCATAAGCGGTATTTTTTGTTGGGTCAACCATAACACCAAATCGTTTATCCCAAATAATAGAATAAAGAGGACAAGGAGTAAGATAAATTTCATGTTTACCTGGTAAATTGAAATTAAACAGCTCATTCATTTCATCGTAATTTTCTTCAAGAATACCTTTAGCTAATGTCCAATAAAACTCTCCGTACGAATTTTTAAGAAAATGGTAGTTAAAATGTGCTGATGGTTTTATTTTAAAAAAACCGGGTTCGTTGTGGGTATAACCGCAAATAGAAGTATCAATACTGATAAATTTAATAGGCGTAATTGTAAATAAATATTCTGCTCCATTTTTCCCCCGAATATTATCGACTCGAGCTGGAAGTTCGTATTCAGACTTGAATGACTTTGAATAATTATTTACATCAGGTCGAGATGTTACCACATGAACAACAAAATCTACATTTTCAGAATCAATATGGGTAAATTCGATATCTGTTGATATAGCCACAAAAAAACCTGTTTTATTAATACCTTCAATAAATTCCAAAGTGTCAGAATATAAAAGGACATCTTCTTGGTTTATCCTATCTTTTTGATATAAAGCCAACTCACATTTTGTCCCGTTTGCGGCTATTACTGAAGAACTTATTAGAACGCAGAATAAAAATAATATTATTAGTTTTTTCATTTCTTTTTATACTTACCCCAATTGAAAAAGTTGCTGTTCATTAACATAGAAATTTATTATTTTTGTAATACTAATCGACCATCTTTTAAAATGGGCAATACGGGAATTGAGTTTATTTGACAAGCCAAATTGATATCCTCCGCAAAACCAATCGATTGCAAATACCTGCCATGTTCACTCTGTTCAATTGTTTGCCTAATTATGTCCTTATTGTTATTGTATAGCAATAACGCCAGGTTGCCAGCATCGTTCAATTTTAAATCTCTTTGAAATTCTTTAATTAATAGATTTTCAAGAAGACCTCCACAAAGGGTATCTTCAATAGAAAACTGACCTTCCCTGCCCGAACAAATTATAATAACATCCTTATCAGTTTCATTTATTTTTTGTGCAACTTCAGATACATTTACCAAACCACAAGAAAGAACAGCCGATGCTTTTGCCGCCTTAACAAACGGCTCTGTCCCATTTGTCGTTGTCATAATAACAAATTTATCTCCAACAGTTTCAGGAGTAAATTCCAAAGGAGAATTACCTAATTTAAAATTATCTATTTTTACTCCATCTCGCTCACCGGCTAATATTGCATTTCCTCCTCCCAGTTTAGCCCACAAATCGCCCGCTTCACCGGGACCGGGAACTGGGATAACACCTTTTGCATTTGCTTTGAGAGCGGCACAGATTGAGGTTGAAGAACGAAGGACATCAATTACAACAACAACCTTGTTCTCAAGATTAGTTTTATTAAATGATATATTGGTAAGAAATAAGTCTATCTTCATAACAAATTATTTATGTGATGCATCCTTATAAAAAGGAGGTTTAACAACCGTAGCCGGAAATCTTTTACCACGAATTTCAATTTCAACTGATGAACCGGATTTAGAATGAGAGCGGGGTACATAACCAAGTGCTATAGGTTTTTTTAATGACGGAGAAAAAGTCCCCGATGTAACATGCCCGGCTTTTTTATTATCTACATAAATATCGTAACCATGACGAGGGAAAGCCCGCCCTTCAATTTCAAGGCAAACCAGTCTCCGAGAAGGTTTCTCAGCTTTTACTTTTGCAATAACATCTTTTCCAATGAACTCTTTATTTAGATTCACAATCCAACTCAGTCCGGCTTCGATTGGATTAATGGTTTCGTCCATATCATTTCCGTAAAGAGCCATTTTCATTTCCAGTCTTAAAGAATCACGAGCACCAAGACCTATTTGCTCCATCCCATGTTTTGCTCCGGCATCATTAACTGCTTTCCAAATATTTCCTGCTTTATCATATGGCATATAAATCTCAAAACCGTCTTCACCAGTATAACCTGTACGGGAGAATAAAACATCTTCCCCGCCGACCTTATGCTTAGCCGAAGTATAATATCTCATATTGTCCAGATCATAATCAGTCAATTCCGCCATAACTTTTATAGCATTCGGTCCTTGAATAGCCAGCAAAGCGGTGTTGTCGGAATTATCTGTAAGAGTAACATCGCCAAAAAGATGATCTTGTAGCCAATTGTAATCTTTTTCCAAATTGGAAGCGTTGACTACCAAAAAATATCCTTCTGGTCTGTTATAGACCAGTAAGTCATCAACAAATCCACCATCTTCCTGGGTCATACAGGAATATTGAATATCCCCAACTTTTAATGCTTCAACATTGTTGGTTGTAACTTTTTGCATAAAATCAAGAGCATCATTGCCAGTTACTAAAAATTCTCCCATATGAGTCAAATCAAACAAACCAACATTTTCTCTAACAGCAAGATGTTCACTTGTGATGCCTTTAAACTGAATAGGCATCATATATCCGGCAAATTCTACCATTTTGGCGCCGGCATCAACATGTTTTTGATAAAAAGGAGTTTTTTTCGGTTCCATTATGTATTTAAATCCTTATAAGCTATACGTTTCTAATTATATTTCAGACAGAAATAAAAGGGCGAATACGGTTTAAGTCAACCGCTTATTTACAGATATTCCATGTAAAAACAATTAGCTGATAGGATTGGTAGCCAGCGTTTGCGGTTTGTTGAAACCCATCTTTTGTGAAATAATTTGTATTTAATAAAATAATTCTTTCTTGACTCAATTTGACAATTATACTATTATTCTATCAAACCATACGGTGTGTAACTTGTTATAAATTATAGTGTTTATGCCTTGTTTTATTTTAACGTTTTATAGGTTATTGCCGTATAACAACTAACGACTGTTGAAAAAATAATGGAAGTTCAAACTTCCGGTATAAAAATATAAAGGGAATTATGATGGAACTCGATTTACAGGGAAATGTTGAGCAGTTTACTCTGCCGGAAATTTTCCAGCTAATCGCTTCAAGCCGAAAATCAGGAACGCTGGGAATTCAGAAAGATGAATCAATCGTCATGATTTATTTCAAAGACGGTGATATCACTTATGGATACGGTCCCCGTCAAACATTTCATATCGGGTCTCTGCTCAGAGAAAAAGAAATTATTACTTCCGAGCAGTTAGCCGAAGCGATCAAAAATCAGGCTGAAGCAGAAAATAGTAAACGGCTCGGGGAAATATTAATCAATAATAAAACCATTGACCGTTCTGATTTGGAAAATGTAATCAGAAATCAGATTGAAGAATTGCTCTATTCGCTTCTGTCATGGTCATCGGGAACTTTTAAATTTTATGAAAACCAGTTCCCTACCGAAGAAGAAATCACAGTTAATATTTCTGTTGAGAATGTAATACTGGAAGGTCTTCGTCGTGCGGATGAACAGAACATGGTCAAAGAAACTCTTCCAAACACTAAAATGGTTTACACTATCACTGCTTCTCAAGCTGGACGACACCGTGATGTCAATATGAAAGCGGATGAGTGGAATATTATGGCACTGGTCAACGGACATCGGACACTTGAGGAAATTTGCAAGCTAAGTCATCTTGACCACAATAAAACACTGGTCAAACTGGCACAATTAAAATTAGCCGGAATTATAACACAATGCGAAAAGCCGAAAGAACAAAAAGGTGAACTTGACCAGATGGTTAATCGTTTGGCTGGTTTGTTCGAAGATTACTTGACAGACAGCTCAGAATCTACTATTAAATCACGTAACATAACAAGCTCATTTTTGGAGACTGTTGATTGAGCGAATATTTTACATTAAAATCTCTTGAGGGATTGCTCGAAGAATTTTTAGCCGGAGTTGTTAAAGTCAAACAAAACCGGTTATCAGTTTTGGATGGAATCAATCGGCTGGATGATATTTCACGCATGTCTTCAGATGGTCATAATATCAATGAAGCAATTGGAGAATGGTTCGCTGAACACAACCAATGGCTTGATAAATCTGTTTTAAAAGATATTGAAATTGGCAGAATTGGCAACCTTCTGGAAAATATCAGTTTTGGGATTTCCAAAGATAAAATCAGCACTCCCGAAAAAAGGAAACTTGCCTCAGAAATTGACCGCTGGAATAATCTTGCCGAAAAAACACCAAAAAAAGTTGTTCTAAAACGGCACGGGGAGACTACTGAAAATCCAGCCGCAAATACAATAACCATGTACGACAACCACTTAGAGAGAGCCTTGAATCTCTTCAAAGATAAAGCAGGCGATAAAAAACATATTCTTTCCGTTTTGGATGATTCTTTGAAATCAGCTTTTACTCAAAAGAATAAAGATGCCTTGCTTTTGTCTGGATATATTATATATTATCTCAAGCTTGACGGATATCTTGTTGATCCTTATGTTAAGCGACTTAAAGAAGCCGAACAGATGCTGAAAGGAAAAAAAGCTGATGTTTAATCAGGCAGAAAAAGCATACTGTGAGGCTTTGCTTGCGTTAAGGAATAAAGATTACCGCAAAGCATCCGATTGTTTTGATGAGGCACTGCCTCAATATATGAACAACAAAGAATTTGTGTTGTTGATGGAAACAAATCGGTTATTGCTGGCTGTTAAAGATAGGCTGGCTAAATATGAAAATGAAGAGATTGAAATAATGGAGGCATTCGCTCATGGCAAAGAAACAAAGCTTCTCTGATAAATCATCGAAAAAGGCTCATCAGATGACCTGTCCGGTTTGTCAGGAAACTTTCCAATTTGTGAAATTTGTAAAGTCAATCAAAACCGATGCTGGTGCATGGAAATTCCGCACACAAAATGTTGGCGTTTGCAAATGTAACCAAGCCGAAGTATATGGGTAGGTGACATAGTCACTTTATTGTAGCAAGCTACTTTATAGTTGCTTCGCAACCTGTAGCAACGAAATTATT
>JAYEHE010000131.1:0-3843 GCA_034659415.1 Candidatus Zixiibacteriota bacterium
AGCAATTCTTAAAAAAGGCGATACCACGAATGCTATTACTCAATTTGAAAATTTTGTAAAAGAGTTTCCAAATTCCGAAGACATTGAATATGTCGAAGGAAGATTAAGAGGATTAAAGGGAATACCCGAAAAAAATAATAATTAAAGATTAAGAAACCTGCAATGAATAACAAAAATTTGATTTATGAAAAATCTGTTTCCGGAAGAAAAGGATATACTCTTCCTGAAACGAAAAAGAGTGAGAAGGAATTACTAAAATTTATCCCTGATAAATTTACAAGACAAAATGATGCGGCTCTTCCGGAAGTTACCGAAGGAGAGACAATGCGTCATTTTGTGGAACTCTCTGTTAAAAATCATCATATTGATAAAGGTTTTTATCCGCTTGGTTCCTGCACTATGAAATATAACCCAAAATTGAATGAAGTTGTTGCTTCATTACCGGAATTTTTGGGGCATCACCCATTGTCTCCATCCAATACTGCACAGGGAATATTGAAGCTAATGTATTCTTTGTCTCAGTATTTAGGCGAAGTTTCTGGGTTACCTCAAGTTTCTCTGCAACCAGTAGCTGGTGCACAAGGTGAGTTTGCCGGATTATTGATAATGCGTGCTTATCATAAATCCAAAGGACAGGAAAGAACTAAGATAATTATTCCTGATTCTGCCCATGGGACTAATCCAGCATCAGTATCATCTATTGGGTTTAAAACAATTCAGATTAAATCAAATGAGAAAGGAATCATCTCGCCAGAAGCTGTTGCCGAAGTGATGGATGATGATGTTGCCGGAGTAATGCTAACCAATCCGAATACGCTTGGCATTTTCGAATCTAATATAAAAGAAATTGCCGAAATAGTTCACTCTCGTGGCGGTTTGATGTATATGGACGGTGCCAATCTGAACGCTAATATGGGAATATTCCGTCCGGGTGATGTTGGATTTGATATGATGCATTTTAATTTGCACAAAACTTTCTCAACTCCTCATGGCGGAGGAGGTCCCGGTGCAGGTGCTATTGGTGTTACCAATGAATTAGAGAAATTTTTACCTTCACCGGTTGTTGTAAAAACTGATGATGAAAAATTTATACTTGATTATGATAGACCGGACTCAATCGGGCGGTTGCATACTTTTAATGGTAATTTTGCAAATATTGTCAGAGCTTATGCCTATATATCAAACCTTGGCGGCAAAGGACTAAAAAGAGTTAGTGAAAATGCCGTTTTAAATGCTAATTATCTAAAAGAACTACTCAAGGATGATTTTGATTTGCCCTTTGATGATAATTGTATGCATGAATTTGTGCTGAGCGGAAACCGTCAAAAAAAGTTGGGCATTAAAACATTAGATATTGCAAAACGTATGCTTGATTTTGGCGTTCACCCACCAACAGTTTATTTCCCTTTAATTGTTCCCGAAGCTATGATGATTGAACCGACAGAAACAGAATCAAAAGAAATTTTGGATGAGTTTGCCAACATTATGAAACAGATAGCAAACGAAGTTCAATCAAATCAAGAAATTATAAAATCAGCACCACATAATACTCCAGTCAGACGTCTTGATGAAGCTAATGCGGTTAGAAATCTTGATGTATGTTATAAAGACTGATAATATACTTGTTATTTTATACCGATGCCATTAATTATGGCATCGGTTTTTTTATGATAAAATTTAAAAATGTAACATATAAGTACCCTGATGCTCCTGTTAATATACTTAATAATATAAATCTGACTATTGCTCAAGGTGAGTCGTTGGCTATTATGGGTGGTAATGGTTCTGGGAAATCTACTTTTGTAAAACTAATTGCCAAATTAATTAACCCTATCGAAGGCTCTATTGAAATCAATACCACGGATTCCACAATTATCCCTGTTGGTTTCCTATTTCAAAATCCGGATAATCAATTTGTTGCTGTAACCGTTGAAAAAGAGATTGCATTTACTCTGGAAAATATTGGTACACCGGTTGAAAAAATAGCATCTCGGATTGATGAAATCCTTGATGAGTTTTCTATAAAGCATCTAAAAACCAGACTGCTTTCAGAATTATCCGGAGGTGAAAAACAAAAAGTTGCTATTGCATCGGTTATGATTCACACGCCACCTATTTTAATATTAGACGAACCGGATTCTTATCTTGATCTCTACGGGCAAAAAAACTTAGACGATATACTGTCTAAATTAAGAAAAAAACATACTGCAATGATTCTCCTAAGAGTAACTCAGTATCCTCATGAAGCAAAAAAATATCCAAGGTTACTGGTTATTGATAACGGACAAATTATAGCAGATGACAAACCTGAAAATATTTTTAACGATAACCAGATTGTTAATAATACTAATTTATCTTATGAAAACAGAAATCAAGTTAGCTTCTCAAAAATAAATCTAATTTCTAAAAATGATAATTCTATAAAACAGATTAATTTTAATAATGTTTCTTTCGGTTATGAAAACAGAATGCTCTTTGAAAATATAAATTTGTCATTAAAACAAGGTGAGATAACTATTGTAACGGGTATTTCCGGTTCGGGAAAAACTAGTTTTAGCAATTTAATTTGCGGACTCGCCAAACCAAATAATGGAAAAATTGAATATCTTGACAGTAAAAGTCAGTTTGTAAATATTGAAAATATAAGAGATAAAGTAACTGGTGTTTTTCAACAGCCTGAAAAACAATTTTTTCTTCCAACATGTTTGGAAGAAATAAAATTCGGTCCCAATAATCTTGGGCAAAAGATAGATTCTGAATATATTAAATCTATTTTTGATTTTGTTGGTTTAACACATGATAATTTTATAAATAGAGACCCAATTTCGCTATCGGTTGGTGAAAAACGAAGACTGGCAATTGCTTTATCGCTTGTAATGCAACCAAATTTCATTGTTTTTGATGAACCAACCTGTGCTTTGGACCCGGCAGGTGTTGGTTGGTTTATTAATCTTGCCTTGGAATTAAAAAAACATGATAAAAGTTTAATAATTATTACTCACAGCGGTTTATTGGTGAAAAACCTAACAGACAAGCTTTTGTTATTTGAGAATGAAAATATCAAAAATATTGAAATAACTGATAACTTTTTTGAAAACAATGAATTAGGCAAGAAACTTATCAATGATTTTGACTAAATAATCATTAATTTCCTATTTTTTCTAATGTCCGCTTGACTGCGAAAATTAATATATTATTATCAGTTAAACTTAACCTTTTAAGGTGATTCGGCGAGGTCACTAAAGGAATTTTTTATATGAAAATTCACAGTAGAATAAATATTCCCTCAATAAATTATCTGTCTGGTGCAGGTTTATATACTATTGACTCAATGGAGGTTACTTTTGCCTGAAAATAATAAATTAATTTTAAATGAAAAGAAAATGAAACGGGCTTTAACACGCCTGACTCATGAGATATTAGAACACCATTCTGACCCAAATTCTTTGGCTATAATTGGTATTGTGACTCGAGGATCATTTCTTGCAAAACGGGTAGCTAAAATGATTAAAGAATTTGAGGGAGTCGAAGTGCCGGTAGGAATGATGGATATCAGCCTATATCGCGATGATGTTCACTCTAAATTGGATCAACCGATTGTTCAAGCGACAGAAATTTTATTCGAATTTGGCAAAAAGAATTTGATTTTAGTTGATGATGTTTTGTTTACGGGTAGAACCATCAGAGCCGCATTAACTCAAATTGTAGATTTTGGCAGACCGAGCACAGTTCAGCTTGCTGTTTTAGTGGATCGCGGACATCGGGAGTTACCTATTAAAGCTGACTATGTAGGTGTAAATATACCTACCGCCAAAGAGGATCAGGTAATTGTTGAAGTTGCTG
>JAYEHE010000132.1:0-3842 GCA_034659415.1 Candidatus Zixiibacteriota bacterium
TTAAGAACAAAAGCTGCAATTTTTTTCAACTCGGGGAATTGTTTGATATTTTCAAATGATAGTTCCCTGAGAGTTTCATCCAACGCGACAGGAATAGTTTTATCAAAAGACAAATATTCTTTAAGATATTCAATAGAACTAAAAGGTTCTTCGATATACTCAATATTATAATTATCAATCTTCTCAAGAAATTCCATGCCAGATTTTAAATCAAAGCTCCGGTTAGCATCGAGCCTGAGGTATTTATCATTTCCAATAATATTTCTAATTTGCTCGATAAGTTCTAACTCTTTTGCAAAATCTTTTTGTCCAACTTTTAATTTAAAACAATTATAACCGTCCAAATCAAGAATTTCTGTTTTTTTAATTATTTCATCATATGAACCAGTAAGAAGCCCGTTTATTTCAATAATTTCATTACAAAATGGGTTAGAAAGTTTCGCAAGTGATAGTTTCTTTGATGATGCCATCAGATTCAACAAAGCGGATTCAACTCCAAATTTCACCGAAGGTGCATAATTTGTTAAATTTTTGACCAAATCACTTGGCACCGGTTGAGCAGATAGATTGCTTGCTATCTGTTTTAATTGTTTCAAACATTCATCAACAATTTCATTACTAAAATTTATCAGAGGTGCAACTTCTCCCCATCCTGAATTATTATTTATATCAGAAATTTTTATTAGATACCCCTCGCGTTCAGAAATAGCTATGTTTTTCAAACTGATTTTCTTTTTCAAAGATAGACAGTAATGAAAAATTTTGAAACTTTCAATAATCATAGCATCCAACCGATTGAAAATAAAATACTGTAAAGCAATAATAGCTTACCTGTAACTGAAAGAACATCGTTAAACTCAGGTGAACTTGAAAGTATAAAAACTCTTCTTATTGTTGGCAACGCTAAAGGAATTATCAAAATTGAGATAGTTGAAAAAGGGTGTGTTCCCTCCCAATAATATAAAAAGACCGGCACTGATGCTGATAGAAGAATACAAAACAGATATTCCAATCTTGAAAATTCTTCTCCAAAACGAACCTGCAATGTTTTCTTACCGGCAAGAGTATCACTTTTTATATCACGAAGATTATTTACTGTTAGAATGGCTACTGAAAACAGACCAGGTGCAAAACCTGCAATAATAGATTCGGATGAAATATCTAAAACCTGCACATAATAAGTTCCTCCCACAGCGACCGGACCAAAAAATATCAATACAAAAATATCACCAAGCCCATTATACCCAAGCGGGTAAGGACCTCCAGTATAAAGAACTCCAAACAGAATCGATAAAAGACCGATAATCACTATTGGCAGACCTCCCCGCCAGACTAAATAAATTCCCGCAAGAAAAGCCATACAAAAAGCAATCACTATTGCTTTTTTCATTGTCGATGGTAAGACAAGTCCGGTTTGAGTAACTCTGGTAGGTCCTAATCTTCCTTTTTGATCAACTCCTTTTTTAAAATCAAAATAATCATTGGCAAAATTTGTACCAATTTGAATCATCAAAGCACCAAACAAAGCGGCAATAGCCGAGTAGAGGTGAAAACCATCAGCCCCATAAGCCATCGCGGTTCCAATAATAACCGGAGATAAAGCCGCCCATAAAGTTTTAGGGCGCGATGCCATTGACCAAATTTGTAATTTGGAATAATTCATCACTATGCATCTTTCTGATTGTTCACACAGTAACTATGGATTACGCGGAAATTTTGAAAAATCCGGTTTTCTTTTTTCCACAAAAGAGTTGCGACCTTCCTGACCTTCTTCGGTCATATAAAACAGCATTGTTGCATTACCTGCAAGCTCCTGAAGTCCTGCTTGCCCATCGCAATCTGCGTTTAGAGCCGCCTTCAGACATCTGAGAGCAATAGGAGAATTTGCCAAAATTTCTTTGCACCATTGAATTGTTTCTTCTTCTAATTTTTCATACGGAACAACATGATTGACCAGACCCATTTCAAGAGCTTGCTTGGCGTTGTATTGCCGGCATAAAAACCAAATTTCACGCGCCTTTTTTTGCCCGATAATTCTTGCCATATAACTTGCACCGTAACCGCCATCAAATGATCCGACTTTCGGACCTGTTTGCCCGAAAACTGCATTATCTGCCGCAATGGTCAAATCAGCCATCAAGTGCAAAACATGTCCGCCTCCGATAGCATATCCGGCAACCATAGCAATTATCGGTTTCGGGCAAGTTCTCATTTGTCTTTGAAAATCAAGAACATTCAAACGATGCACCCCTTTGTCATCTTTGTAACCACTGTCACCTCTAATTTTTTGGTCGCCGCCGGAGCAGAAAGCTTTTTCACCTTCACCGGTCAAAACAATTACGCCAATATCGGAATCTTCACGCGCATCAGCTAATGCATCTGACATTTCCATAACAGTTAGAGGACGAAAAGCGTTTCTTTTATCAGGTCGGTTGATTGTAATTTTTGCGATGCCTTGAAATTTATGATATTTTATATCGGTATAATTTTTAGATTCAATCCAATTTACAGATTCCATTATAATTCCTTTTATTTAAAATAATTCTTTACAATTTTAACAAAGATATCCATCTGTTCATAGTGGGCATTATGTCCGGCTGAGTTAATAACATGGTTGACGATTAGCTTATTAAGTTTTGACGCATTATTATTTATCTTTTTAAATTTATCATCATTTTCACCGGCTATCAAAAGGACTTCATTTTTTATTTGGATTACTTTGTCCCATAAAGAAATTTGTGCACCGGCTCCCATCATACGTAAACTGTGTGCAAGTTTTTTTCGGTTATTTATTTTACGTTTTTCTATTAAATTATCAAATTTATCACTGTCATTTTTTAATGATTTAAATAAATCAAGGTTGTACCATTCGATTAAGAATTCATTAAATTTCGTCTGATTCATTTCATCGAGCTTAGCGGCTAATTCATAATCATCAAGAATCCGTTCTCGTCGTTCAGTTGTTGATATTATCCCAGGAGTAGCTGATTCAATAACAGCTTTTTCAAAATATTCAGGGTAATGAACTAAAAGATAATATGCCAACCTACCACCCATCGAATAGCCAATAAGATGACATTTACTAATTTTGTTTTTCTGCAAAGTATTAATTACTATCGTAGCTGTTTTTTCTATGCGGTATTGTTCGTCATCGTAAATTTTACTTTGCCCGTGTCCGGGTAAATCCAATGTGAGACAGCAATAATCCGGCAGAAAGTTTTCAATAACTTCAATCCAGTCAAGTCGTGACCCCATAAATCCATGCAAAAAAAGAATTTTCTGTTTTGAAATATCACCTTCAATATGAAAATTTAATGAATTTATATTTCCCATAATTTCAGCTTATCTCTGAATTAATTAAATCAAGCATACTCAAGTGGAATTTTAAATTCTCATCTCTATCAGTGGTAATCTCGATAATATTATGATTACTGCCATTGATAACACCGGCATATAATTTTTCAAATTCATTTTTACTTACCGGCTTATGATAAGCGATATCATGCATCCCCGCTATCTTTCCAAAAGACAAGTTATGCGGCGTACCAAAATACTTTTCAAAAATATCCTTATGTTTATTGATTGGTAAAAATGAAAAAATACCACCTCCATTATTATTAACAATCACAACTGTCGCCGGATGAGATAATTGTTTAAGAAGCGGCAGAGAATTCATATCGTGTAAAAATGCAAGGTCCCCGATAAGCAATGTTAACGGTTTATTGTGTGCTTTAGCAAAACCAACAGCAGATGCAATAGTACCATCGATCCCGCTTGCCCCTCTATTAGAGCCGAAAATAATAGAACTTCCTTCGGGTGATCCGTAACTGTCAAAATCTCTT
>JAYEHE010000133.1:0-15104 GCA_034659415.1 Candidatus Zixiibacteriota bacterium
TTAAGAAAAATGATGAATTTATAAGTTAGATAATCTATTTTTACCGTTTATGGCAGGTATTCTCAATGGGTATTTACCTGAGAAGCAACTGGTACAGAAAGATGTATCGGGCAGAGAAGGCATTGCAACCATCCCTTTGACAGATAAATATCTGAGCGAATCGACTTTTAGATGTTTTTCAATTTCCTCCACGGATTTATTAGCTGCAATAAGTTCCTGGAGAGTTGGCATATCAACTCCAAAGAAGCAAGGAGAGATTATTGGGGGAGATGAAATTCTAAAATGCACTTCTTTGGCACCGGCTTCTCTTATGATTTTAACTAATTTTTTGGCTGTTGTTCCACGGACAATTGAATCATCGACAACGACAACTCGTTTGTTTTTCAGAACTCCCTTAACCGGATTAAACTTGACTTTTACATCCAAATCACGAATTTTCTGGTCTGGGTCAATAAAAGTTCTGCCAACATAGTGGTTGCGTATAAGACCTATTTCAAAGTGAATACCAGACTCTTCAGAAAAACCAAGAGTCGCAGTATTTGCGGAATCAGGTATTCCAATAACAATATCTGCATCTACTGGGTGTTCCCTGGCTAATAACCTTCCCAAACGCCTACGGACTTTATCAACATTTTCGCCGAATATTTTAGAGTCCGGGCGAGCAAAATAGATATATTCAAAAATGCAAGCCTGCTGTTTTGTCTTTTTCATAGGGAAGTATGATTTTATACCCTTTTCATTGATTTCTAAGACTTCACCAGGTTCTACGTCCCTAATATATTTAGCTCCAATTATATCAAAAGCGCAAGTTTCAGAAGCAACTATCCAAGAATTTCTATATTTACCTAAAGCGAGGGGGCGAAAACCATAAGAGTCACGGGCGGCGATTATCGAATTTTCTGTCAGGAATAGTAAAGAAAATGCTCCCTTGACAACATTTAAGGCATTACAAATTTGATCAATTCTCTTTTTCTTTTTGGAACGAGCTATCAAATGAAGAATAAGTTCCGTATCTGATGTGGTTTGAAAGATAGCTCCTTTTTGATCTAATTTAGAATGAAGTTCTATCGAATTTGTTAAATTTCCATTGTGGCAAATTGCTATTGGTGTTGAATGATTTGTTATCATGAAAGGTTGAATATTAATAAGAGATGAAGCTCCGGTTGTGCTATAACGAGTATGCCCTATTGCAATTCGTCCACTCAATCTTTTCATGCTTTCGGGTTCAGAGAATACTTGAGGAACTTCACCCATCCCTTTGCGTAGATGAAATTTACCATTGTCGGAAGTAATTATTCCTGCCGATTCATGACCACGGTGCTGAAGGGAATATAAGCCAAAATAAGTTAATTCAGCGGCTTTGGTATGATTGAAAATACCAAAAACACCACATTCATCGTTTATAACAGGTTCTAACAAGATTTTTTCCTCCACTCCAAATTACCAAAGAGCTAAATCTATCAGAGTTGATGGTAATTGTCAATTGATAATCTTAGTCAATTATTTCATTTTTCTATGCAGGTTTTTGCATTAATTTTTTTTTGAATTTTACTGTTCAAAAATTGCACATTAAAAGTATTGGGAAAATATGCATAATATAGTTATTATTATAAGTCCTTCAGAAATAAAGGCTGAAGAAGGGAATCTTCGCAGAGGGCATCAGTTTTGCTAAAATACATGTTAGAGAATTATGGATAAATCAAATATTGACAGATTTAAGATATTAAGTCAGTTAGCAATATCCGCTACTGCCGGTAAAGAAGTCAAAGAGAGTGCAAAAACAGCATTATCTTTGGCTGCTGATTATGTTGGATTAAGTGCGGCGGCGTTATATCTGTGGGATGATGATTTTAATATTAACTTATCAGTTGATTATTTTTCATCAAAAACAGCCAAAGAAATTTTGGTCAGTCTGGAAAGAACTCTATTTAGTCAACTTCGAAAAGAGAGTAATCTTTCATCGGCTTATATGACTTTTGATGATGAACCGGTTTTTCATTCCTTTACATTGCCTCTGAAAATTTCTAACAAGAAATTTGGAGCGGTGATAGGCCTTCAGCAAGGGGAAAGAACTCTATTATCGGAGAATCTATTTTTAGAGTCTTTTTCTGCTCTATTATCACTTAGCTTTGCCGCTCAAAAATTTAGTAACAAAGAAGATATAAGCGAAGAAATTAATAAGGGAAGAGCTGAGGCGATTGCCCAAACGGCAGTAACTATAAATCATGAAATAAATAATCCATTGACGGCAATTTTAGGCAATATTCAATTATTATTGATGGATAAAGAAAAATTAAATGACCCGCTTATCAATAAGTTGGAAGTTGTCGAAGAATCTGCTTTGAAAATTAAAGATGTTGTACAAAAATTACTGAAACTCACTGATCCGAAATCTATAGAATATTCTAATGGAACTAATATGATTGATATTAATAATATTGATGAAGAAGATGATAAATAAACTAAAATAACTTTGATAATAAATGATTTATACATAGGTGATAAAATTTATTATCACCTTTTTTTATAGCTTAAACGATATGAGCGGCATTTACAATTAAAGTGCCGATTATCAATAAAAAGAAAACAAAAACCGCAATTATCTTATACATTCACTTCCTCCATATTTCATATTAAATAAATATAGTGATTGAATAAGACAATCAACAAAAAAATAATAAAAGCAACCAAATACCTTCTATTATTTTTTTTATTTTAGTTTTATATTACATTAGTTTCATTGATAGAGACATCGGCTTTAAATCTTTCAGGGGCTAAAGCAGAGATGTCAATTGAAGGTTTCTTCCCTTCGATAATTTCTGCAGTTACCAATCCTGCGGCAGGAGCTTGCATAAAACCATGTCCGGAAAATCCGGCTACATGAAACAGGCCTTTTAATTTTGGTTCCCAGCCTATAATTGCATGATGATCTGGAGTTGTCTCGTAAAGTCCAGCCCATTGATTACCAATCTCAGCAGTTTCCAATAAAGGAATTCTTTCCAAAGCACGCTCTAAAATATTGTCTGTGTAATCAGGGTCAATAGATATATCAAATGATGGCTGAACACTTTTATCAGCCCAACCCAAAAGCAGTCCTTTTGATTCTTTATGGAAATACAGTCCGGATTTAACATCGACAACCATTGGGAAACTTGATTTTACAAAATCCAATTCTCCGGTAGTAACGCATTGCCTTCTTATCGGTTCAACGCTAACATCAACTCCAGCCATTTTCCCAATCAAACTTGCCTGAGGTCCGGCACAATTAATTACCAATTCTGTTGTGATGTTCCCTCTGTTTGTGTTGATCTCAGTAATCTTTCCGTCAGATGCATTTATGTTAGTTATTTCTGCGTTATATTCAATATCAACACCCAGTTTTCTTGCAGCTTTTTCATAACCGGTTAAAAATTCATGGGGGTCGCCCAGACCATCATCTTTACAAAAAGTTGCCAATTTAATACCATCAAGACTGATATGAGGAGCAACTTCAGCAATTTGCTCCGGTTGCAATAATTCTACTTTAAGCCCAAGAGAACGTTGAAGCTCGTATGATTTTTTAAATGTTTCAATATCTTTATCATCTTCTAAAACAAACATATAACCAACCTGATCAAAAAGAGCATCGGAGCCGGTATCTTTTTTGAATGTTTCAAACAGTCTTTCTGAAAGCATCGACATTTCAATATTAACTTTGGTGCTAAATTGAGCACGGATACCGCCGGCGGCTTTTGATGTTGCTCCTGAGCCGGGGACAGGTTCTTTCTCTAAGAGAACAATTTGTCCCGGTTTTGTTTTTGCCAAATGAAAGGCAACTGACATACCAATAATCCCACCGCCAATTATAACAATATCTGCTTTAGTACGCATATTCTCCTCAATTAATATTCAGTAACGTGAACTTTTTCACAAAAAAGGTAAGAAAAATAGCTGGAGAAATCAAGATTAATTGCTTGTCTGGCAGATGTCTTTTCATTTTTGTTTCTAAAAAAATATCATAAAAAGAGCTTGGCGGATTCTATAAAAGGGGATAATATAACATTGTTATGGAGTCACGATTAATTTATAAATTATATAAAAAATTCCGTTTTTCCGGCACAAATGTACTAATCGTATTAGCTATTATTGTTGGTGTTGCAACCGGATTTGGTGCATTAGGTTTTATTGCTCTGATCAAATATTTTAACAATCTCTTTTTTGGATTAACAGACCAGGTTTTAACCGGTGCTCTGGGAGGTCAGGGATTAAAATTCTATCTCCCATTGATTCCGATGTTAGGCGGTCTTTTGGTGGGTCCGATTGTATATAAATTTGCCAGTGAAGCGAGAGGGCATGGCGTACCGGAAGTAATGAACTCTGTTGCCCGTATGGGGGGAATTATCAGGCCTCGAGTTGCTATTGCAAAAACGGTTGCATCAGCTATTTGTATTGGCTCCGGTGGTTCTGCAGGGAGGGAAGGTCCTATTGTTCAAATTGGGTCAGCAATTGGCTCTACAATTGGACGGATGTTAAGAATGTCAGGGGATAGGGTTAAGATTTTAGTAGGTTGCGGAGCGGCTGCAGGAATATCGGCAATATTTAATGCTCCTATTGCAGGAGTTATTTTTTCATTGGAAATTATTTTAGGCAATTTTGCTATCAAAACTTTTTCTCCAGTAATTCTTTCGTCGGTTATTGCTTCGATAGTAGTTCGATATTTTCTTGGTGATCATCCGGCTTTTGAAATTCCTAAATACTCTTTGGTTTCAGCCTGGGAAATTCCACTCTATATTATTATGGGTGGAGTAATGAGTGTTCTTGGTGTTACTTTTACTCGCCTGTTAGATTTTATCGAAGATATTTTTGAAAAAATTAAAGTAAATTCATTATTAAAACCTGCAATTGGCGGGCTGTTGCTGGGAGTAATTGCAATTTTTTACCCACAGATTTTAGCTGATGGTTATGAAACTATCAAATTGACCCTCGAAGGAAATATGCCGTTGAAATTGCTATTGGTTTTGATTGTTATGAAATTATTGGCAACTTCAATGACATTGGGGTCAGGAAATTCCGGCGGAATATTTTCTCCTTCTTTATTTATGGGGGCTGTTGCTGGAGGAGCTTATGGTATTTTAGTTAATTATCTGTTTCCTGAGATTACTGCAGCGCCTGGAGCTTATGCGTTGGTAGGTATGGCAGGTATGGTTGCCGCAACGACTCATGCACCTATTACTGCATTGTTAATAATTTTTGAAATGACTTCTGATTATCATATAATTTTACCTCTGATGGTAACGGTTGTATTTTCGGCATTAGGGGCTGGTAAAATATATGAGCACTCTATCTATACCATAAAGCTTGCCAAAAAAGGAATTAATATCAAAGGTGGTAAAGATATTAATGTTCTTCGTTCCCATAATGTTTCAGTAGTGATGGATGAAACTTTTCAAAAAATACCATCAAATATGCCTCTTGCAAGAATTCTCCACACAATAGAACATGCCAATGAATCATATTTTATTGTAACTGACGAAGATGACCTTATGCGTGGAGTTTTGTCTTTTCGGGATATCAGATTATTGTTAACTCAACATAGTCTTGATTATTTGATTGTTGCTCAGGATGTTGTAAAATCAAATACGGTTTCCGTTACAAAATCGTGTACTCTTGAAGAAGCTTACCAGCTATTTAATTTACGGGATTTACAAATGATGCCAGTAGTTGAAGAGAAAAACAGTAAAAAAGTAATTGGTGTTATACGACGAGAAGCTTTGATGAATTATTATAATAAAAAATTAATCGATACTCTTCATAGATAATAATTATTCTTCAATATGTCTTGGTTGATGTTGAGGTAAGATAATATTAAATTTTGTACCATTTCCTTTTTCTGATTCTACCATTATTTTTCCATTATGAGAGTCAATAATTTTTTTGCAATTGAATAACCCCAAACCATGCCCCTTTTTCTTAGTTGTGTAATGTAGATTGAAGATTTTTTTTAGTTCTGTGTCTGACAACCCAATTCCATTATCAAAAATTGTAATAATTATTAGTTCATTTTGTGAATCATAATCAGCTTTTAATTTAATCTCAGGTTCAAATATTCGGTTAGCCGCATTTTCAGAAATTGCCTTTTCCTGTACGGCATCGGCGGCGTTTTCCATTAGCTGTGTGAGTAATTGTTGAATTTGAATAACGTCAAGTTCCACTAAAGGCAAATCTTGATTTATATTAATTATTAGATTTATATGCTTAAATTTGTTTGATGTTTTTAAATTAAGAATGGTTTCTTCTATTATCTGGTTAAAGTCGTACGTGACAAACGAAATCTCAGGTTTTGCTAAATCAGTCAGAGAAATTATATAATCATTAATTTTATTGATGCTGTCACGTATCGTGCTATTGTTAAATTTAGCTTTATCATATTCTTTCTGGTCTAAATGCCTTTTTAAAAGTTCTTGGTTATTTGTCAGAACTGTTAACATATTATTCATTTTATGAGCAATTGTATTAGTTATTTCTCCTTGAGCAACCAGTTTCTCAGATAAAATTATATATTTTTCATTGATTGTTTTTTCAGTAATATCTTCAACATAAACTAAAATTCCTGTCTGTCGTTTGGGAAGTCTTACTTTTGGAGATATTTTGACTGATAAAACTTTTTCCATATATCCAGTATCATGATAGAATAATGGCTCCGAGAAAGTGTTATATGATGTAAAAGCAATACCTATCATATATCTCCAGCTTGCTTGTTCACTTTCAGGAAAAAGGTTCATTAACGTAGGTAAATTATCTTTGTTTTCAAATTTATTATCATTAGCATTGATATCGAAAATTTCAAGAGCGGCATTGTTCATTAATAGAATTTCTCCGTTTTCATTCAAGAGAACAATTCCCGAGGGCACAGCATTTAATGTGGATTCAATTATATTTAATTGAACCATTTCATGGCTTTGTGGATTATTTTTAGTAAGATCTTCTACCCATTTACAGAATTGAATGATAAAACTATAAATCGATTTGGAATGCTCTGATTGAAGATTTAGTTTTTCAATATACAAAACATGACAACTTGAATTTATAATAATAGGTATAAAAAATCTATGAGTTGTGTTACCTGATAAATTTGAGAATTGGTCATGATTATCAATGTCTTTTAAATTATCTTCATATTGAAAAGGTTTAGCACTGTTAATTGTGCGTTTCAATAATGCTTTTACGGTATGCGAAAGGTCTTCAAATTCAAAATTCAGGCTGTCGTCTTCGGATATTATTTCAAAATGTTGAAAAGATTCTTTTGTGACAATAAAAGCGGTATCATAAGAAATTAAAATATTTAGTTTTTGTAAAAAATGTTTTAGAAAGAGATTCAAGTCTGTACATTGAGCGCAACTGGTTGCTAATTCTGATAATATTTTCCAGATATCTTCTTTTGTTAATCCATTTAAATTTGCGGGTTCTATTTCAACAAAATTATCTATTAAACAGGCGACAATTTCATCTGTTGTAGATTTATCTAATGAATTGGATTGGTTTGATTCAGAAGAAATTGAGTGAATATTTTTTATCCCATTTATCATAAAATAGTACTTCCTAAGTAAATAAAATCCAAAAACTTACTGTATCTTATAACTATCGGTTATAATTAGTGAATTATTATTAGAAAACGGAAGTTTTTGTAATTGAGTTGATTATTGATTTGGAACATAGCTAATTTTAAATATTAGCTGGTTTTTTATTATAATTAGCTATTTTCAAGAATTAAATACTATATTGTTCATTATCGTTCAAGTCTTCAATTTGCTTCGAAATTAAATAGGTGCAGGTTAATACAGACTGTAATAATAGAATCGGACTATAATTTCAATTTCGAAAATATTAGAAAGAGCGTGAAAACCTGACGTAGGTTTTTACTTTATTATTTTCTGCACCATCTAATCTTGTTGCAATATTAACTCTGAGGTCATTATCGAATAACAATCCAACTCCGATATTATGCTTAACTTCATCATCATCGCTAAAATTGTCATTTTGGGTGATTTGACCAACATCCCAAAAGAGTGAAAGTCCAAAATCTGATCTCGGGAAATTAAGTAGATATTCAATATTCGTCATCCAGAATTTATTACCTATAAACTCTTTGTGGCTATAGCCTCGTAATGTACCTAACCCACCCAGATAAAACTTTTTATGCATCGGTAAATATCCATCGCTGGCACCATACGTTCCAGATAATTTCACTAATATTCTTTTGTTAAGTTTTTGGAATCTTGTCAAAGTTGTCTGGTGGCGAGTGTAATGAAAATCAGAATTTAAATCAGGATGGGATTTTTCATAAGCTGCATCAAAATAAAATCCCGAATGTTCAAAAGGTTTTTCTTTATTCGTATTATCGAAATTTACATTTAGAGTTAAACTGCCATTTTCAGTAGTGTCGATTTCAGTAATTGAGCTTGTGCGATATGCTTCCGGAACAGTTTTAAAATTATCATCAAAATCTTTATTTCTGCCGAATATAGCCCACAATTTAGGATGGCTGTTTAGCCAGTTAGTTTTTTCAAAACGATAGCGAGTTTCAATAGAAATATGTTCAATGGGTTTGAATTTAATAAAAGCTGTACCGCCTTCGGCTTCAAAGTAATCTTTGAAATCTTCAGCCGCCATCAATGCAAAAACCAAATTTTCATTGTCATGAAGTAGCCAATCATCATTGGAAGCTAAACGCCTATAAATTTCGCCCCCAATTGATAATGGGGATGTTCTATAAAGAGTCTGTTCCAGTCCAATAAAAAATCTCGAACGTTCCGATGCAAAAGCGTAACCTGTTTTTGCCCAGAGAGTGGGGAGAAGAGAGTCTGCATCGTGGTATTTAACGCCGGCTAAAAAAGAAAAACCATCAACCTTGTTGTAATTAAAATTTGTTGTAAGAGAAAAATCATCATTATCCCGATAGAAATAATGCTTCCCTAAGCTTCTTTGTTTTTTTCCTGAATAAATTTCACCATATATAGAAGCATCATCGGTAATATCAATCTGGGTGTTAAGAGTTATTACATTGCCTCTAACAACTCCCTTGGGACCAATAAAGATATCTCCGAACAAAGAAATGACATCTTTATTTGTCTCTCCATAAATTTCAATATTACCATTGACCGAGAAAATAAAGCCGCGTATGAAGTCATTTTCTTCAATAATTATATTCTTATTATGTTCAAACAGATTCCCTTTTCTGAATCGTGAGGGCTTATCATTCTCTTTTTTATTTTTATAGAAAGTCAGAGAAAAACTATTTTTATCACCATCAGTTATAATAGTTGAGATTTCTTTATAGCTGATAGACTGTCCATTTAGTTCAATAGCCTTTGTATTAAATTCAAGAAGTTGACCAAAAGTTATAACACCGTCATTCTTGTTGATATCATTTTTATCTATAGTTTCGTATTTGTCCTCATTTTCATTTGCTACTGTAATTATAATTTTTTCTTTTTCGACTGTAATATCAAATAATTCCACTTGGTTTCTAATTCGTTTATAATTTTTATAATTTATTGCTTGAACAGAGAAACTAAATAAGCAGAGAGTGAAACAAATAAAAATTAGTTGTGGATATCTTTTTAAAGTCGAATTGTTAAACATTTTGAACCTCCATTTTGATTTTTGGGCAATAAAAAAATATATTAATAAATCCATTAGAATTTTGCATTATTTAATTTACGTTTTATTTCTGAATCGATTGTTATAATCTGCCAGAGCTTGGATATGTGATTCAAATGCTATCTTTTCTGGCAAGTCGTCCAGATGGAAAAATTTTACTTCCAAAGCATCATCTGCCGCAGTTAGTTCACCACCTATTCTATCACAAATATAAAGAATCAGAATTGCGTTTGTTCGAGGGTCATCGTTACCGGAATAAATATCAAATAAAGAATTTACCTTAACATCAAGTCCGGTTTCTTCTTTTAATTCCCTGATGCAGGTTTGTGAGGGGTGTTCGTCCCATTCCATAAATCCTGCTGGAAAACACCACCAATTCAATTTAGGCGGGTGAGCCCTTTTGACCAATAAAATCTTATCATTTTCTACTATAACCGCTCCTGCAGAGGGAACAGGGTTTTGATAAAAAATATAGTCACATGATTGAGAACTACATTTCAATCTATCTTTACCATCGTGATGTTCACTTATTAGTTTATTGGAACAATATGGGCAAAACTTAAATCCACAGTTTTCATCTTTGCGTTTAAATAGTTTTTCAGTATTAAAGTTGTTATGATTACTACTCATTTTTAATTATTCTCCTCATTTTTAAGGAAATTATAGTGGTGTCATCTTGAGGCGGATCTGAAGGGTCATGTTCTCTTACGTCTTTTAAGATTGATTCCACTAAGTCACAGGGGGGCATATTACGGTTTTTATATATGTAATTTCTTATGCGTTCTTCGGAATATTCCACTTCATCTTTGTCCATGGCTTCGGATAAACCATCTGTGAACAAAAACAGCAAATCATCGGAATTTAAAATTATAGATTCAGATTTATATTCCATTTGAGGTAGAGCACCAATAATAGCTCCCCCTTCTTTGAGAAGTTCCATGTTCCCGTTTGATCTTACAAGTATAGGATAATTATGTCCGGCGTTGGCATAATTGAGTTCTCCGGTTTTTGTATTAATTTCTCCGTAGAATAGTGTAACATATTTTTCTGATGAAGTTGACTCAACTATTTGTTCATTAACATTACGAAGCATCGTTGGAATTGAGTTTCCATTATTCAATTCGCTTCTCACAATTGCTTGTATCAATGCTATCATTAAAGCGGCTGGCATTCCTTTTCCTGAAGCATCGGCAATTAAAAACCCTATTCGATTGTCAGGCAATTCAATGAAATCATAAAAATCACCTCCGATAGTTCGTGATGGAGTGGAATGAACAAATATCTCACTGCAGTTAAGTATTGGCGGGGAAGAGGGGAGAAGCTCAATTTGAATCTGTCGTGCCATGGAAACTTCTTCCTGTAAACGAATCCGCTCAAGAGATTCTACGTACAAGCGAGCATTAGTTAAGGCGGTAACCATTTGATTTGAAAGAACCCCAAGTAAATTGAGATCATCTGATGAATATCTGCTGCCAGTAAGTTTGACAGTTAAAGCAAGAAATCCGAGAAGATGATTAGCATCCTTCATCGGAACGATAAGTTTTATTTTTTTATCATTCAAGTAGTCTGCTAAAATAGAATTTTCTTTATATACAGTTAGCGATGAATAGTCAGTAGGTTTATCAAGGAGATTTATTCCCCTAAGCATCAAATCATCTCGTTTTATAACAACACTTCTGCTAATATCTTCTCCCTGTAGAATAGCATATTCACTAACTTCATCATCATATAAAACAAAATAAACTCTCTCCACAAGAAGTGATGTCTTTAAAGTTTCATCGATAGTCTGTCTTAATTGTTTGGGGTCAAACTGGGAGATGACCTGGCGGGAAAATCTTTCCAATATATTTCTATGGTCGGTTTTGGTTCTTATGAACATTGACCGTATAAAATTGTCAATCCAATTGTTAATAGGTTGAAATAATAAAAGGATAAAGATTATAAATGCATAACTTATCAATTTGGCTTGTTCACCAAAAATAGGAGTGAGAAATTCTTTTGATTGAATAACAAGAAATATATAGAGACCTACCAAAATCCCCGAAGTAATAGTATAAATAAATGACTGTCTGAAAACTAATCTGACATCCAAGAATTGATATCTAATCGTTGCAAAAATAAAAATTCCTGCACCGGATAGCATGGCTAACATCAATAAAAAATTTGAGACAGGTTCGGGAAGTTGATACGGAAGGACATTAGAGCCTAATTGTGAAATTACAAATAATCCAAGTCCAATTCTGGTTCCCCAGAGAACTGCTTTTGTCTGTGACAAAAGTCTGGGATTGCTGATTTTCTTTCTCCCTGATTCCAGAAAAAAGACAGCTAAGAAAACATATAATAAATTAAGAGCACCAAAAATTTGTAAATGATATATATGGATGTAACCAATTATCAACAATATCCATGAAAATACTTTTGCAAGAGGCACTAAAATCAAAGAAGAGATGCTTTCTTTGCCAGTATTGATTTCAAATGCTGATAGAAATGATGCTATTTGGTCAAATGATAACATTAAAAGAAAATGTATAATTGTTGGTATGAAAACCAAATATATTAAACGGTGGTGTTTAAATTGGCGGAAACGATCAACCGGATATATCCATGAAAAAGCTAAAAGGCAGGGAAAGAAAAATTCCCATAAATAGACAAGGTTGTATGTGAACGAATCTTCGAAATTGATGATTGAAGAATTAGATTGACTGATTACTGAACCCAGAGCCATAAAGATTGGACCAATTCCAGCAAAAGCCAGCATTGCTCCGGTTATTCTATTTAATCTGTGTGAAAAATTATCACGGGTAAGAGTGATGGCTAAAAAGATTAAGAAGCCACCCGAAGTGAAGAACAGAATTGTTTTTATTAGCTCAAAATTCATATTTGAGTAGGTAACTACAACTTAAATTGTTTTTTTGATGGTTACCTTGGTTCCTTGTGAAGTTGATTCAATATTTACTGAATCCATTAGTGATTTAACAATAAAAATTCCCCGCCCTACTTCTTTTAAAAGATTATTGTCATCTAATGGGTCGTCGATATCATCAGGATTGAAACCCGCACCTTTGTCATAAATCACTATTTCGACTTTATTATTTTTATTGTCAATGGAAACTTCTACAGCTTTGTTTATTTCAGAATTATTGCCATGTCGCATAGCATTGTTCACTAATTCTGAAACTGAAATTGCAATATCGGCAATTATCGATTCATCCGCTCCGTACCCGCGTAAAACACCTTCTATAAAGACATCTACATCATTAAGATATTCAGGGTCGGAGGGGACTATGATTTTATTGCCGGAAATTGTTGGTTTTTTCATTAAGACGCTCCTAAAATAACAGGGTTGTCACCCTGAGATATTTTTTAATGGACTATTATTTTTTATAAGCCTCAATGGCATCTTCAATTGTTTCATGCGTGTCAAAAACTCCCTCGAGTTTTGTAATAACCAGTAATGATTTTATTTTTTCAGTTACATTGGCTAATTTTAGTTCTCCTGAATTATTCTTGAGAGTAGTATAACTTGATATTAAAATACCTAATCCGGTTGAATTCATCCAGTCAACTTTGTTTAAATCAATAATAATCTTAGTTTTGTTGATTTCAATATATTCATGGAGCTTATCATGGATAAGACTTGCGTCAGGTCCTCCCATAATTTTCCCTTTTGGTTCCAGGATTACAATTCCATCCTGTTCCCTGTCAGTTAATTTCATTTAATAAGTTCCTCCAGTTGTTTAGATATACAAATTTATACGTATTTTTGCATAGTTTGGTTTCTCTTTTAATTTAATAGAAATCTGAGCAGTATTGCTCAATATCTCTCTAACTTATTAATTAGCTTATTATTGGATAAAGTGTCAAGGTTTTTGTCGGTGACCGAAATCACCGACAAAAATTTAGATTTTCAAACAGCTATTTTATTAGTTTTGTTGTCTATTGGTTTATATTGTAATGCTTTAGTAGGGCAGAAAAGAACACAAGCCGGATCACCGCCACACAAATCACATTTCACAATTAATTCATGCTGTTCATCGATTAGAGAACAACCAAAAGGACATGCGGCTACACATGCTTTACAATTAACACAGATGTCATGATTTAATTCAATAGCACCTGTCTCGGGGTTTCTTTTCAAAGCATTAACTAAACATGATTTTACACAAGCTGCATCATCACATTGTAAGCAAGCAACAGGTACCCATAAATCTTTGAAACCACCATCTATTGGATAAATTCTACTTTTGCCCAGTTTACCGTTTTCTGAATGGACGAAAGCACATGCTAATTCACAGTTTCGGCATCCAGTACAAGTGTTGGGATTAACAATAAATCTTTTTTTCATGATTGTTCCTCCCGTGTCCAGTTAGCTATTTTCCCCATTCCTAAAGCGGTTTGTTTACGATGACATTCATCGCAAATTTCAAAATACTCATAAGGAATATCTCTATTGTCGGATAGATACTGTGCGAATTCTTTGGTTATTGTTTTTTTACCGCATTGACTGCAGGTAATCAATTCAAATTTTTTATTCCAGATAGTTCTGTAATTGCCTTCATCTTTAAACTTAATAAAGTTAGTAGGGCAATTGAGTGCACAACTTAAACAACCGGTACAATCAGGAGGAGCCTCGTTCAACGGTGGAGCTACTGTTTTTCCGTGCCCTCGTCCAACAAGTGATATGGCATGGAATCCCATTTCGTCACAAATACGGGTGCAAATTCCACAAAGAGTACAGTTGTCTCCGTCGGCGATAGTTTCAAATGTTGTTTCAAAAACCCCGTACTGTTCAGCCAATTCTTTAATTTCTGGAGAATTGGGATGGCGAGCAACATAGAGATCCAATATCGTTTTACGTATTTCATTTACTTTTGTAGAATGAGTGCTGACAATCAAACCTTTTTCAACAGGGTAGAGGCATGAGGTTACATAATCAGACCAGCCGTTCCATTCTTTTTTTGTGATCTCCACTGTACACAGCCGGCAACCCCCGTAAGGTTCAACAGCATCATGGTGGCACAAAGCGGGGACATCTATTTTCTCTCGTTTTAGAACAGAGAGAAGATATTCACCTTCTTCAGCCTGGACAATTCGTCCGTTTACAGTAATGTTTATCATCTATTCTCCTTAACTAACCAAGATAGCATCAAAATTACAAACCGCAAAACAAGCTCCGCATTGAGTACATAAGTTTTGGTCTATAACGTGTAACTCTTTTTTATTCCCGGTAATCGCATTAACGGGACAAACCGGTTTGCAAGCGGTACAACCGGTACAATTATCTAATATTTCATAAGTAATCAAATCCCGACATACACCTGCCGGGCATTTTTTGTCTTTTATGTGAGAGATATATTCATCTTTGAAATAGCGAAGAGTACTCATTATTGGATTCGGACCGGATTTACCCAATCCACATAATGAACTGAGAATTATATTATCAGAAAGTTTTTCAATTTTTTCCA
>JAYEHE010000134.1:0-3801 GCA_034659415.1 Candidatus Zixiibacteriota bacterium
TTGAGAAATCAAACGGCTCTAATAATTTTAAAATTTGTCCAATAACATAACCGCCGGAACTGGGAGGAGCCATACTGTATATCTCAAGTGAATCAAATTTGAATTTAATAGGTTCTCGCCATTTAATATCGTATTGTTGCAAATCTTCTAAAGATATTAACCCGTTGTTTGCATTCATCGTTTTAACAATCAAGCGTGCAATTTCACCTTTATAAAATGCATCGGGTCCATCAAAAGCTATCTGCCTTAAAGTACTTGCTAAATCTGTTTGAATAAATTTATCATTTTCTTTTAAAATTTGATTGTTGGGTAAAAAGATTTTTTCTGTCGAAGAAAACTGTTCAAATAATTCTTTATTCTTCTTAAAAGATTCAGCCAAATAACTATTTACAGAAAATCCGTTATCAGCTAAATCAACTGCAGGCTGTATTAGCTCTTCCCATTCCAAAGAACCGTACCTTTCCCACAATGCATACAACCCAGCGACAGTTCCGGGTACTCCGGAAGACAGAGCACCAACAGTAGATGCATCCGATATAACTTCGTTCTTTTCATCCAAATACATATTTACAGTTGCCGCCAATGGAGCCTTCTCTCTAAAGTCCAAGGCTTCAACTTTTTTGTTTGCACCATTTCTAATTAATGCAAAACCACCTCCACCTAAATTACCTGCCTCAGGGTAAGTAACTGCCAAAGTAAAACCGATAGCTACGGCAACATCAAAAGCATTACCGCCTTTTTTATAAATTTCAAGACCTGCATCGGTTGCAATCGGACAGGCTGATACAATAGCAACCTTCTCATAATATTTTGAATATTGAATGCCGCTACATTGGCATAAAACCAATAAACAAAAAACCGTTATTGACAATATAAATTTTTGCAAATAACGGTTTTTAAATCTATTCAACATAATGATTATTTTAATTATCTTCGCTCTACTAAATACAATAAACCATCCGGGAACATCACATCAATCGAAATTCCGTCTATCAATTCTTTAGAACTTGTTTTAACCGGAGGATCTTCCTCAGATGCAAAAAGATTGGTAAGTTTAATATTTGGTGACTTAAACCCTAAAGCCTTTAAATTAATTTTAATTATAACCTGTTTTGCTCCAGGTTCAAATACATCTGATAATTCACCTGGAGGAGGAGCAACAATACTCAACAATCCTTTTTTACCACCCATCTGGAATGTAACATCAACAGATGGATCGCTACAATAAATATGAGATGTCATTTTTTCAGTTTCAAGAATAGATTCTACATAGGATAATTTTTTATGATTTCCACCCGATGCAATATCAAAACTGAAAAAGTATAAATTGCCATCGAATTTTGAAGATGAGACGCCAACAACTTTTTTATCCTCAGTAACCAATTTCTTGACCTTACTATCATCCGTAGATTTAATTGCACCGTATATATGAGTTGGGAATTCACCGGATTTATGAGTAATAGTGCCTATATGAAAATCTGTCGTTGTTTTAATTCTTAAGTGATTAGCAAGAATCTTACAGTCTTTCATGTTCTCATCATACTTGGGCATAAGACCGCATAAAATTACTGACACACCAGCTTTGAGCATCTCAACTATAGCTTCCTGGTCTTTTTCAGCCATCATTTCCATAGACGGAATAATTAATAATTTATATTTTTTTATAGAATCCCATTCGCAATTTTCCCTTATACCATACCCCAGTTTTAATCTCATCAGGTCTCGGCATAAACCGCATATTGAATCGTTAAGAAGCTTCTCAACATAAGTAAACATCTTATTACTACTGGTTAATTTTAACCAATTATAAAGTCTGTTGCCTATAACGGCAATATCAGCACTAAATTCCATTTCTTCGAAATCTATCGAAGAAATATTTTGATTGAATCTTTTGGCTATTGGATAATTATCGGTAACGGTTCCATCAACATTTAAAGGAGACCCGTGCCAATTATCACGATTGACAAACATGTATTGATTCATACCCTTAAATCCAGAGGACAATCCGGCGGCAAGATAAAAACGGCTTTCATTCTCTTTTACGACAGATGTAATCTGTTCTTGATCTACCTTTATAGCCGGTGAACCAGAGATGAACGAAGTTGCAAAAGCAAACCCATATTCATGTTTCAAAAATTTAGCCTTTGTTACCAAATCAAAATAATTACCACGAGAAAACACATTGCTACCTAAAAATGGAGCCCTGTCTTCCGGTATCAGATTAAATGCAGGCAACAAATCATTTGATTTAAAATACAAAGAACGAAATATTAAAGGTTCAACAGTATATGCTTTAAAAATATCTTCAATATTCTCCAAATAAGTATTTAATAAAAACTCTCTGAATTTAAACCAATCCAAAACTTTAACATAATCATTCTCAGTTAAATCTACAAATTTTCTCGGAGGTTCAACCTGCTCAAAAGATTCATTCTTTTCTTTATACTTGCTGTTTAATTTTTTGATGTTGTCATAAATCTCTTCGAGAAATTCAGGATAGTACATAGCCAATACATCAGGATTGTAATCGGCACTATCGGGGTTTACCATTCCACCAAACGATGTTTCGTAATCCAATTCAATCATAAATACCGGACCGCGAGGATGCACATAGTTTTTGGTAACTTCAATAAAAGCTTTAAAAAAACTTTTCATATAAAATTGAAAATTTGAATGAAGATAACTAGGGAGATACCCACCATCAACGCCATAATCATCATTCAATTTTAATTCCTGACCTTTAGCATCACGAGCCAATAGCTTTAAATCTCGGTAAAGAAATTCTGGTAATCCACCATTTTTTAGCTGTCCGCCAACCCAAGGTCCGGGGCGAAGGATTACCTTAAACCCAAATTCTCGGGCTAATTCCAGAAAAACTATCAAATCTTTTTTAGGATCAGTCATCCCATTAAAATCAATAAATTTTTTATCATCCTGATGAATATTCCAGGGCACTGCAGTAGTGATAATTCTATACCCCGCCCGTTTAATTCTTTCAAAACAGATAGACCAATGTCTTTTTTCAATTCTGAAATAGTGAAGCTCCGCAGAAAACGGATGATAGGTCTCTCTACCTATTGAAAACTTATTACCAATTACTCCAAGCATATAAGTCCTTGTCCCTCTTTTAGTTAACTTTTACAACCTTGTAGGGTTAAACTCTTATTGTAGCATAATTTTCTTTAAAAGTCAATAAAATTCTTATAATCGACTGAATTTCAATAAGATAACACCACAAAAATCAAAAAACAAAAGCCCCCTCTATATAAAGAGGAGGCTCTTCAACTCATTCATATATAATTATCTATTTCAACAACAACATTTTCTTTGTGGCAACATCCTGTTCTGTAAGAACTCGGTAGAAATAAATTCCAGAAGAAACTTTGCTACCATGATCGTTAGTACCGTCCCACTCAACATTATATCTGTTACGAGCAAGTTCATTATCAATCAAGGTTTTTATTCTTTGTCCCAAGACATTAAAAACTTCTAACTGAACATAACTTGCTTTTGGAATTTGGAATTCAATAGTAGTATAAGGATTGAACGGATTCGGGAAATTCTGCACCAACTCAAACCGATCAGGAAGAACGTCCGAAACAGCATGAACTCCCGGAGGTACATCATAATTAAATTTAACTACAAACGATATAGGAACTTTCCCACAACCATCTGTTAATACAATATCAATTTTATAAAATCCTTTAAGAACTGGGTATAGAATATATTGAGCTGTATTTGCTAAACTATCATTAAATACTGCTGAATTAGGCAAAGAATCCTCAACTACCTCAAAGAAAA
>JAYEHE010000135.1:0-3786 GCA_034659415.1 Candidatus Zixiibacteriota bacterium
TATCGCCTGAGATAAGTATTATATCAAGCTGGTCCCATCCGAGTTTTATTAATTCATCTTTTGTGGTCGGTAAAAATTTCATGTCAGCTAAATGTATTAAATTTGATAGCTTTGGTAAAGTGATAACAGGTTTAGAATATATTTGGAGATTTAAAAATATATAGAATAATCAAATCGGGGTGAGAGGATTCGAACCTGTCACTCTATCTTGTCTCCCAATAACTTGCAACGGCTTGTGCTTATTTTGTGCTATAAATCGGGATGATTTCTCTAACAGATTGGCCTCAATTCAAAATGATCTTAAGGGTCAAGCAATGGCATGACTTATTGGCCTGTAACTTATCGTAGTACAGGCAATTAGAGCTACTTAAATTTCCCCATAGACGTTTTAATATATGTTAACTAAGGGAAACAAGCATATCCTTTAATATTGTCTTGACTTACTAAAGTTTTCTTAGTAAATTAGTTCTTGTCGTCAGTCGACTAAGGGAAAAGGTGATATCCTTTAATGTCATTTGGTTGGCTAAGAATATCTTAGCATAGGATTTATGAATGAAAAAACGGCAAACCGGTCAATATATAACAATCTCAACTGTTGGTGGAGAGAAATGCCAGGCATATGTTCCAGTACCGCTTCCTCCTGAGCCGTCCTTGGACCTCAGTGCTGAGAATCAGGAACGTTTAGATAAAGCACTTTTGGCGATAGGTCGATTGGATAGCGTTTCAACGCTCCTACCCGACGCTTCCCTCTTTCTATATATGTATGTTCGAAAAGAGGCTGTTTTATCATCTCAGATTGAAGGGACACAGTCATCACTCTCAGATCTGTTGCAATATGAAAGCAAGGTGTCACCCGGGGTGCCCATGGACGATGTTCTTGAAGTATCAAACTATGTTGCAGCTCTTGATCATGGGCTAAAGCAGGTGCGTGATGGTTTTCCGTTATCACTTCGGTTGCTAAAGGAAGTTCATGAAATACTACTGAGTAGTGGTCGAGGAAATCAGAAGGATCCGGGTAAGTTTCGCCGGTCGCAAAACTGGATTGGAGGGACACGGCCGGGGAATGCCATTTATGTTCCGCCGCCACCCGAAAAAGTAATGGATTGTATGGGTGCGCTTGAAATATATCTGCATGACAGAAGCCCTGTCTTACTGAAAGCTGCACTCGCTCATGTTCAATTCGAATCGATACATCCGTTCCTTGATGGTAACGGTAGGTTGGGCCGACTTCTTATTACGTTGCTGCTTTGTTCTGAGCAAGTGCTAACTGAGCCAATACTTTACTTAAGTTTATATTTCAAAACACACAGGTCGCGATACTACGAATTGTTACAGGCTGTTCGAGTCAACGGAGACTGGGAAGGGTGGTTGACGTTTTTCCTTGAAGGCATTATAGAGACAAGCGAACAGGCGGTAACAACGGCAAAGAAACTTGGTAACATTTTTGCCGAAGATCGTAAGAGAATAGAATCTCTTGGTCGTCCAGCAGGATCTGCACTGAGGATTCATCATGCGCTTCAACAGGCGCCTTTACTAAGCATAGTGAAGGCTGCTGAGAATTCCTCTGTATCGATCCCGACTGCAACCAGTTCATTGGATCATCTTCAACGATTGGAAATTGTGAAAGAACTTCCTAAAACTGGGCGGTCACGAATGTTCGCATACTCTAAATACATTCAAATCCTAAACGAAGGGACAGAACCCCTATAGTGCATGTGATCGCGACGGTGGTATGTGAATGTGTTGCATTAGACCGTTTATAAGATTCTATATTCTTGGACAATGGGGAGACCAATCTAAAAAATCGGGGTGAGAGGATTCGAACCTCCGACATCTTGCTCCCAAAGCAAGCGCGCTGCCGGACTGCGCCACACCCCGAATGAGAAAAGAGTATAGGTTGTTTATACAGTTTTGTCAAGACGATTATTTCTTATCTGTAATATCGTTAAATTCTTAATATTTTTCACTCTATTTTTTTAAATCCTGTTTTACTCTGACTAATAAATCAAATAGCTGGTGTTTGGATTGTCTATTGATTTATGGTAAAATTTTTATAAATTACAAGAATATGAAAAAAATCAATATTCTCGGATATACCGAACGTCAGCTTATTGAACTATTTGCACAATTTGGTCAAAAACCATATAAAGGACGTCAGCTCTTCAAATGGCTATATAACAAACAGATTAAATCATTTGACCAAATGACTGACCTCTCCAAAGATATACGCAATGAGTTATCTGCTAAATTCAGAATAGAAGGGCTTAGAATAGCTGATATTGCTGAATCTTCTGATGGAACAAAAAAAATTCTATTTAATCTTTCAGACAACAAACCACTCGAATCTGTGCTTATTCCGGATGGAAATGGTCGTAATACGCTTTGTATATCATCGCAGGTAGGTTGTGCTCTTGGATGTAAATTTTGCGCAACTGGAACAATGGGGCTGATTCGTAATTTATCCGTTGGTGAGATAGTTGGTCAGCTTTTAGCTATTAATGAATCATTTAGATCAAATTCTTTTTCCAATGTTGTTTTTATGGGGATGGGTGAACCGTTCAATAATTATGAAAATATGGTTGAGGCTGTTAAAATTATGATTTCGGGGAATGGTTTGAATATTTCTCCCAAAAAAATTACCGTGTCAACTTCCGGAGTCTCTCCGAAAATTAAAAAATTAGCCGATGAAAACCTTAAAGTCAATTTAGCAATTTCATTACATGTAGCAACACAGGGTAAACGAACACGGATAATGCCGATTGCTGAGACTTTTAAACTTGATAAACTTACGGAAGCTATTAAATATTATACTCGAAAGACTGATTTGCCGGTAACTTTTGAGTATATTATATTTGAAGGTTTTAATGATAAAGTTGAAGATATTAAAGCATTGAGTAAACTAATTCATGGGTTAAAGTGTAAAATAAATATTCTTGCTTATAATGAAGTAGATAAGCTACCTTTTAAGAAGCCTTCCGATGAAAAGGTCAATTGGTTTGGGCGAGAATTAGCGAAAATAAATATTGCTGTAACAATAAGGAAAAGTAGAGGACAGGATATTGACGCCGCTTGTGGTCAATTGGCTGCCAAAGTATTAACAGGAGAAAAAAATGAATCTGATTAAATTTATTTTAACAATTTTAATAACTATTGTACCATTTTCAAATGTTATTGCTCAACCAGAAATTATGGTTGGTGAGATTGAATTGCCCAAGGCTAAATGGGGAGAGATGTCAATTCCGATTGAAATCAGTAACAATACTGATAAATTGAAATTTATAACTATCAAAATAGAAGTAGATTCCAAGGGTGCCACTCTTAGTGCAAATGAAAATTTTAGAACAAACACTATTTTGATTCCATTGGAAACAAAAATGGTGTATGCCAAGTATATTGTTCCTGAAAATTTTGGTAAAACTGATTTAAAGTTTACCTTTTATGATGTGGTGGATACTCTTGATGAGTTATTGCCTTATCAGAAATTTTTCGAACAACCGTTTTTCCTTAAGCCAAGAACACCGGAAAAAATGTATTCATATTTGAATGAAAAAATTACTGTACCCCCGATGGTTAATAATGGCTCTGAATTTAGGACTGAATTCTCAAGGATATTAGTTTTGATGATTCAGGAAGGTAAAACAACTGAAGAAATTGCCAAGATGGCAAAAATTGATGTTGAGATTGTTACTAAATTGTTATCGTCGTTGGTGCAAAGTAATTATATTAATAATGAACAAGGGAAATATTCATTAAATTTTCCGGTAATTATTGTTGATGAGGCGGAAG
>JAYEHE010000136.1:0-14937 GCA_034659415.1 Candidatus Zixiibacteriota bacterium
TACATCGTCATCGCTGCCGTTAATGTCGTTTTTCCATGGTCCACGTGACCGATTGTGCCCACATTTACGTGGGGCTTTGTACGTTCAAATTTCTCTTTAGCCATGACTTAGGCAATCCTCCAAAGTTATATCACCTTATCAACAATTTTCTTCGATACTTCAGAAGGGACGCGACTGTATTTGGAAAATTGCATCGAAAATACAGCACGACCCTGGGATATATTTCTTAAAGTGTTAGCATACCCAAACATTTCAGACAAAGGCACACTAACAGCTACAACATTCGCTCCATCACGTGGCATCATGCCACTAATTTTTCCACGACGAGAGTTCAAATCACCAACAACCGTTCCCATATAAGCCTCTGGCACAACCACCTCAACATCCATAATCGGTTCAAGCACAATGGGACCAGCCTTTTTAGCGGCATTCTTAAGAGCCATTGACCCAGCAATCTTAAACGCTAATTCATTCGAGTCAACTTCATGATAACTACCGTCTATTAATTCACAATAAATACCGTTTAAAGGAAATCCCGCTAACGGACCATTACTCATCGCCTCACGAGTTCCTTTTTCAACCGCAGGAATATATTCTCTTGGAATAGCACCACCAACAATTTTATTTACAAATTTGAATTCCTCACCATCACTAGTTGGCTTAACTTTCATAATTACATGACCGAATTGACCTTTACCACCGCTCTGACGGACAAACTTTCCTTCCGCTTCAACTTCCTTGGTAATGGCTTCCTTATAAGAAACCGACGGTTTACCAATCGAGGCATCAACATTAAACTCACGCATCAAACGATCAATAAGAATCTCCAAATGAAGCTCACCCATACCGCTGATAATAGTTTGACCGGTATCCTCATTGTTCTTAACAATAAAAGTAGGGTCTTCTTCAGCCAACTTAACTAACCCATCGGTTAATTTATCTTGATCAGCTTTTGTTTTTGGTTCTATAGACACAGAGACAACCGGCTCAGGAAAAGTCATGCTTTCCAATTTGATAGGATGCTTATGGTCACAAAGAGTATCACCGGTAGTAGTTTTACGCATACCAATTATTGCAACAATATCTCCGGCGACAACTTCTTTAACATCTTCCCGTTTATTAGAATGCATTTTCAGAATACGAGCAATTCTCTCTTTGATGCCAGAATTAGAATTATAAAGATATGAACCAGCTTTAATAGTTCCTGAATAAATTCTGATGTATGACAATTTACCAACATAAGGGTCAGTTGCAATTTTAAACGCTAAAGCAGATGTAGGCTCATTAATATCAGGTTTTCGTATAATCTTTTTGTCAGATTTTTCAATATCAAATCCTTCGATAGGAGGCATATCCAACGGGGAAGGTAGAAAATCAACAATTGAATCAAGTAATTTTTGAATACCTTTATTTTTGAAAGATGAGCCACAAAGAACAGGAACCATATCCAGATTTATGGTAGCCTTTCTTACAGCCGCCATAACTTTTACAGGGTCCAACTCTTCTTCTTTTAGAAATTGTTCTAACAAATGATCATCATACTCAGCAACAGACTCTAACAACTTTTCCCTAAATTCATTAGCCTGTTCTATCATATCATCAGGGACAGGAAAATCATCAAATGTTGTTCCATTAGAATCTTCGTGAAAAACACGAAATTTCATAGTAAGAAGGTCTATAATCCCTCTGAACATTTCACCTTCACCAACAGGAATTTGAATAGCTACACAATTAGAACCAAACCGTTCATTCATAGAATTAATAGTAAATTCAAAATCAGCTCCGGTTCTATCCATCTTGTTTACATATGCAATTCTTGGAACCTGATATTTATCAGCCTGCCTCCAAACAGTTTCAGATTGTGGCTCCACTCCGCCAACAGCACAGAAAAGAGCTACTGCTCCATCCAAAACTCTGAGAGAACGCTCAACCTCGACCGTAAAATCAACATGCCCCGGAGTATCAATAATATTAATATCATGGTCACGCCAAAAACAAGTAGTAACTGCCGAAGTTATTGTAATTCCGCGTTCTTTTTCCTGCTCCATCCAATCCATCGTTGCCGCACCATCATGTACTTCACCTATCCTATGCGTTCTCCCAGTATAAAAGAGAATCCGCTCAGTAGTAGTAGTTTTACCGGCGTCAATGTGAGCCATTATTCCAATATTTCTAATTTTATCTAACATACAAAAAAAAGAGCACAAAAAGACCCTGACTGTCCTAAGACTTATCGTAAAATATTCATTACCACTTGATTGATAAGAGGAATACCCGGTTAAGATTTGCAGCAGGGTTATATTAACTGGGCCGTTAACTCATCAACAATCAGTTCAGATCATTAAATCAGTGTCCTTCTAACTTTCATTAAAGTTTACTTCCAAAAATTTATATTCAATTACCATTTAAAATGAGCAAAAGCCTTATTGGCTTCAGCCATTTTATGGGTATCTTCACGTTTTTTAATAGCACCGCCTTCATTATTAATGGCAGACAGAAATTCGCTCGACAGCTTCTCAGCCATTGTCTTTCCATTACGAGCCGTAGCATAAGAAATCAACCATCTAATAGCTAACGCAGTACGACGACCAGCCCTAACCTCAACCGGCACCTGATAAGTAGCACCACCGACACGGCGTGACTTCACTTCCAACACAGGCTTAACGTTATTAACCGCTTTGTGAAACATTTCCAAACCGTTCTCATCAGGTGTTTTTACAGCGATACCATCAATGGCATCATACAGAATTTTTTCAGCAGTTGAACGTTTTCCACTTTTCATCATACATGATACAAATTGAGAAATAAGAACATCACCATATTTAGGGTCAATTACAACTTCTCTTTTGGGCGCTCTGGTACGTCTTGACATATAATATTACACAATACTATTTAGGTTTTTTAGTTCCATACTTGGAACGACTACATTTTCTATCAGCAACTCCCGCAGTATCCATCGTTCCGCGAATTACATGATAGCGTACACCTGGAAGGTCTTTAATACGTCCGCCTCTAATCAAAACGATTGAGTGCTCCTGTAAATTATGTCCTTCACCTGGAATATAAGCAGTCACTTCCATTTTATTTGTTAATCTAACTCTTGCAACTTTCCGCAAAGCAGAATTCGGCTTTTTTGGAGTAGAGGTATACACGCGAGTACAAACTCCACGCTTTTGTGGGCAGGCACCCATAGCCGGAGTTTTAGTTTTCTCAAATATCCGTGTCCGGCCTTTTCTAATCAATTGATTAATTGTTGGCAAATCTACTCCTATTATATAAAAAAAACTTATAAAAATATCAAATACAGATTCGTATTTTACAAATAATCCTTATCTATGTCAAGACTTATTATCAAAAATATTTACCATAGACGATTCGCCAGAGTCTGTAATATCCTCTGTTTCTTCATCTTCAGGACTCGGCTCCGGCTCAATAACCTGGATATCCTTATATTCATCAATTCCTGTGCCAGCCGGAATTAAATGCCCAATAATTACATTTTCTTTAAGCCCAAGCAAATAATCAACTTTACCGGATATCGCCGCTTCAGTCAGGACTTTTGTAGTTTCCTGGAACGAAGCTGCCGATATAAAGCTATCCGTTGACAATGAAGCCTTGGTAATTCCTAAAAGAAGAGATTCAGCAGTAGCCGGTTCTCCACCTTCGGCAATAATTCGGGAATTTTCATCAGAAAATTTAATTTTATCGATTCTTTCACCTTCAAGGAAATTAGTATCCCCGACAGTTTTTGCCTGAACTTTCTGCATCATCTGTCTCACGATAACTTCAATATGCTTGTCATTTATCTTAACACCCTGAAGCCTATAGACTTCCTGGATTTCATTTACTAAATACTGTTGGACAGCATGATCACCTTTTACGAGCAGAATATCCTGCGGATCAATTGCTCCTTCACAAAGCCTATCGCCGGCTTTGACCCTGTCACCATCATGAACCATCATATGTTTACCATGTGGAATTAAGCATTCGTGGACTTCTTCCTGGTCGCCCATGACAATAACCTGTTGCTGAGATCTAACGATCTTACCAAACTCAACAACACCATCAACTTTGGCGATTTCAGCTGGATCATGAGGTCGACGACCTTCAAATAATTCAGCCACACGAGGTAAACCACCAGTAATATCTCTTGATTTTGAGATAACCCGTGGCATTTTTACCAACACACCACCAATTCCTACATCTGTTCCGTCTTCAATCTGAATTTGAGCGTCGGTAGGAACCCTATAACTGGCAACTGTTTTATCGTCACGCTCTACTAAAATAGTAGGGAACAATGACTTATCTTTAGATTCAATAACGATAGTCTGCATCAGACCAGTTTGTTCATCAATTGCTTCTCTTACAGAGACATCTTTAATGATATCTCTATATTTAATCTTACCTTTTTTCTCACTTAAAATCGTTCTGGTATAAGGGTCCCATTCATAAATAATATCGCCCTTTTCAATTTTTTGACCATCTTCGACAAGCAAGTGAGCACCATATGGAAGTTCCAAACGAGATCGAATCCTATCCTTGTCATCAACAATATTAGCATTTCCAATACCTTCACGGCTGACAACCATTGATGTACCATCCGATCTTTTCACCAATCTAACATCAATTAGCTTTATTGTACCAGCCTGCCTTGATTTAAATTGCGATTCTTCTGCAATACGAGCGGATGTACCACCAATATGGAAAGTACGTAAAGTAAGCTGAGTGCCAGGCTCTCCAATTGATTGAGCGGCAATAACACCGACTGCCTCACCAATATGAACCAGCTTCATATTTGCCAGGTTACGCCCATAACACTTAGCACAGATTCCAAAACGTGATTCACAGGTTAACACTGAACGGATTCGAATACTTTCAATACCGGCTTCATCTATTTTATCAACTTCTTCTTCTTTAATCTCTTGTCCAAACTCAACAATTAAATCATCGGTAATTGGGTCATAAATGTCATCAAGGGATACACGTCCCAAAATACGATCACCCAAAGATTCAATAACCTCTTCACCTTCTTTAATAGCTGTCACTTCAATACCAAGAATAGTTCCACAATCTTCTTCACGAACAATGACATCCTGAGAGACATCTACCAAACGACGGGTCAAATAGCCTGCATCTGCAGTTTTCAAAGCAGTATCAGCCAAACCTTTACGAGCACCATGTGTGGAGATGAAATATTCTTGTACAGTTAAACCTTCACGGAAGTTTGAAACAATCGGGTTTTCAATAATTTCACCTACTCCACCGGTAATTTTTTTCTGAGGTTTAGCCATAAGACCACGCATACCGGCTAACTGGCGAATTTGTTCTTTAGAACCACGTGCGCCGGAATCAGCCATCATAAAGACCGGATTAAATCCTTGGTCCTGCGACGATAAATTATCAAACATTACATCGGAAACCTGACCTGTAATATGAGTCCAGGTATCGATAACTTTATTGTATCTTTCTGAGTTAGTAATTACACCGCGTTCATAAAGTTTTTGAATCTTTTTTATGTCTTTATAAGTTGCATTAATAATATTTTCTTTTTCCTCAGGTACCACCAAATCATCAATAGATACGGTAGCTCCCGACAAAGTTGCATATTTAAACCCAAGGTTTTTTAGCCTATCTAAAAAATCAACAGTTGCATTCTGGTTTAGATTCAAATAAGATGCTGTCACCAATCCTTCAATTTTACTCTTATTGGCAACATCATTGAAGAAATCCAATCCATCTGGAACGATATCATTGAAAATTAATCGTCCCGGAGTAGTTTTTAACATCTGATTGCCTATGCGGACATTAACCATAACATGCAAATCTATCAGGTCATTATCATAAGCACATAGGACTTCATCAACCGAGCTAAAACTGCGTTTACCGGTCATATTAGTTTTTCTAACCTTAGTCAAATAATAACAACCTAAGACAATATCTTGCGATGGAATCGCAATTGGTCTTCCGGATGACGGTAACAAAATATTATTTGACGCCAACATCAAGACCCTGGCTTCTAACTGAGCTTCAAATGATAACGGCACATGAACTGCCATTTGGTCACCATCAAAATCAGCATTAAAAGCAGCGCAAACCAGCGGATGCAATCTTATAGCTTTGCCTTCAACCAAAACAGGGAAAAAAGCCTGAATACCAAGACGATGCAAAGTAGGTGCACGGTTTAGCATTATTGGATGATCTTCGATAATCTCTTCGAGAATGTCCCAAACTTCAGGGCGTTCTTTCTCAACCAATTTCTTAGCTGACTTTACAGTTTGAACATACCCTTTTTCTTCCAATTTCATAATGATAAACGGCTTGAACAATTCCAACGCCATATTTTTTGGTAGCCCACACTGGTGCAGTTTTAATTCTGGACCAACAACAATAACAGAACGTCCGGAATAATCAACACGTTTACCCAAGAGGTTTTGACGAAAACGACCCTGTTTACCTTTTAAAAGGTCAGACAATGAACGAAGAGGACGTTTGGAGTCACCCCGAACAGAATGAGTTCGACGACCATTATCCATTAGAGCATCGACAGCCTCCTGAAGCATTCTTTTTTCATTTCTGAGAATGACTTCCGGAGCCTGTATATCAATTAGTTTTTTTAAGCGATTATTACGATTGATAACACGACGATATAGATCGTTCAAGTCAGATGTCGCAAACCGCCCACCATCCAAAGGTACCAACGGACGAAGATCAGGGGGGATTATTGGTATAACATTCAAGACCATCCATTCCGGACGGTTATTTGATTGACGGAATGACTCAACAATTTTCAAACGCTTTAGAGTATCTTTTTTACGCTGAACAGAGGTTTCAACTTTCGCCTGAGCTCTTAAATTAACAGCCATTTCATCAATGTCCATCTTTTTAAGAAGCTCCATGACTGCCTTTGCGCCCATTTGGGCATCAAAAGTTTTTCCGGCATCTTCCAAGTCAATAAATTCTTCTTCAGTCAGAACATCCCCTTCTTCATAAGAAGTATTACCAGGGTCAATCATCAGATAATTCTCATAGTAAAGAATTCTTTCCAAGGCTCTGATAGATAAAGCTAAAAGGTGTCCTATTCTCGAAGGTAATGATTTAAAATACCAAATGTGCGTAACAGGCACGGCAAGTTCAATGTGCCCCATTCTATCACGGCGCACTTTTGATTGGGTTACTTCTACACCACAGCGATCACAAACAATACCGCGGAAACGTATTCTTTTATATTTTCCACAATTACATTCCCAATCCTTGACTGGTCCGAAAATTCTTTCACAGAACAAACCATCCCGTTCCGGTTTAAAAGAACGGTAATTGATCGTCTCCGGTTTGGTTACTTCCCCATAAGACCAAGATAGAATGGTTTCCGGAGAAGCTATCTGAATTTGAATAGCACCAAATTCAGCTTTCTTTTGCATCCCCTGATTTCCAAACATGTCGACCATCGTCTCTCCTTTATTTCAATCGTTCGCTAATAACGAATCGTTGATAATCCAACCAATTACTACTTTTCAAGCAGTCTGACATCAAGGCCTAAAGCCTGTAATTCTTTAATAAGAACATTAAATGCTTCCGGATAACCAGGTTCCGGAGGATTTTCACCTTTCACAATCGCTTCATATACCCGGCTACGTCCAGTCACATCATCTGATTTGACTGTTAACATTTCTTGCAAAGTATATGCCGCTCCGTATGCCTCCAAAGCCCATACTTCCATCTCACCAAATCTCTGACCACCAAACTGAGCTTTTCCGCCCAGAGGTTGTTGAGTAACCAACGAGTATGGTCCAATCGAACGAGCATGAATCTTATTATCAACCAAATGTGATAATTTAAGCACATAGATATATCCGGTAGTTATTCTATTATCAAATCGCTTACCCGTAAACCCGTCAAAAAGTTCGAGCTTGCCATCTTCCGGCAATCCTGCTTCTTTGAGTTTACCTTTAATTTCATCAATGGTAGCACCCTCGAAAACAGGAGTTGCTGTTTTTTGCCCAAGTTTATTCATTGCCCAGCCAAGATGAGTCTCAAGAATCTGACCAACATTCATACGTGAAGGAACACCAAGCGGATTCAAAATTATATCAACAGGAACGCCATCTTCCATATAAGGCATGTCTTCCAAAGGTACAATCTTAGAGACAACACCTTTGTTACCATGACGACCAGCCATTTTATCGCCAACTTGGATTTTACGCCGAATAGCAACAGTGACTTTCACCAACTGCTTAACACCGGGATTTAATTCAGCACCGCGAACAACCTTGTCAATTTCAATTCCCATTTCCTGTTTCTTAGCGGAGATAAACTCATCAGCTTCTTCAATAATATTATTCACATGCTTATTAGTAGTCTCGACATCACAATAACCGTCTGGAGCAACAGAATTATCAAAATCAAAATCTTCAAAAAAATCAGCTTTGAATTTATGTCCGGCACGAACTAAAACAGAATTATCAACAATTGAACGAATTGTATTTGACGACTTCCCGTCGAGCAACTCGCCAATCTTCTGGCTTCTCAAACTTTTAATTTCGTTAATCTTCTTGTTGAATATCTTTTTAACTTCCGAAGAGTACTGCCTTTCATGCTTCTTAGCTTCTTCGGTACGTTCTTTTCTGGTAAAGATACAAGTATTGATTACCACGCCTTTCATTCCCGGGGGAGCTTTCAAACTGGCATCTCTAACATCGCCTGCTTTTTCACCAAAGATTGCTCTTAATAAACGTTCTTCCGGAGAAAGTTCAGTCTCTCCCTTAGGAGTAACTTTACCAACAAGAATATCACCAGCTTCAACTTCGGCACCTTCTCTGACAATACCATTCTCATCAAGGTTAAGAAGAGCTTCTTCTGAAACATTTGGAATTTCACGGGTTATTTCTTCAGAACCTCGTTTTGTGTCTCTGACTTGTAGCTCATATTCTTCAATATGTATGCTTGTATAAATATCTTCGCGTACAAGTCGTTCCGATAATATTATTGCATCTTCAAAGTTGTAACCATGCCACGGCATAAAAGCCACAAGAACATTATAACCTAAAGCCAATTCACCATTTTCAACAGCAGGGCCATCTGCTATAATGTCTCCTTTTGAAATTTCGTCCCCAATTTTAACAACTGGGTAAAAATTAACACAAGTGTCCTGATTTGAACGTGAATATTTAATTAACTTAAATTCTTTGTCTTCAATATAGCCCAATTGACCAATTTTTACTTTTTGGTCAGGTCTAATTACAATTTTTTTACTATCGACATAAATTGCTGTTCCTGAAATATCCGAAACTACAACCGCTCCAGAATCGACAGCCGCCTTTCTTTCAATGCCCGTTCCAACAAAAGGAGCCTGAGCTTTAAGGAGAGGCAACGCTTGGCGTTGCATGTTTGAACCCATCAAAGCACGGTTAGCATCATCATGTTCAAGGAATGGAATCAACGAAGCCGCCACTGAGATAATCTGTCTGGGGGATACATCTCTAAATTGAACTTCATCAGGAGTAACAATCGGATAATCGGAACGGCGACGAACCATTACTTTTTCATTAATAAATTTACCTTGTTCATCAATCGGTTCACTGCAAGGTGCAATAAAATATCTTTCTTCTTCATCCGCCGAAAGATAAATTATTTTATCAGTTAATTTACCTTTAGACACTTTACAATAAGGGGTTTCGATAAATCCAAATTTATTTACTCTGGCAAAAGTAGCCAAAGATGTTATCAATCCAATATTCGGACCCTCAGGAGTTTCAATTGGGCACATTCTACCATAATGAGTATGATGAACATCTCGGACTTCAAAGCCTGCTCTTTCACGAGTTAAACCTCCGGGACCAAGTGCAGACAAACGACGCTTATGGGTTAATTCTGACAACGGATTAGTCTGATCCATAAATTGAGAGAGTTGCGATGAACCAAAGAAAGTATCGACAACCGATGAAACAGTACGAGCATTTACAAGAAGTTGCGGAGTTACATTTTCCTGATCCTTAAGTGATAATCTTTCTTTTATAGTACGAGCCACACGGGTAAGAGCAACCGAAAACAAATTGACAAGAAGTTCACCAACTGTACGCACTCTACGATTACCCAGATGATCGATATCATCAGTGGACCCTTTCTCATTACAAAGAGCCAATAAATAATTGATAATAGCCAAAAAATCGTCTTTATCAAGAACAGATTTATCAAGCGGTTCTTCCATGTCAAGACGCTGATTAATCATATGGCGGCCGACTTCGCCAAGGTCATACCGTTTAGTATTAAAGAAATATCTATCTAAAAGAGTTTCGGCCATTTCCATTGTTGGCGGCTCTCCCGGTCGAAGAAGAGAATAAATTTTGAGAAGAGCTTCCTCGCGAGATTTAGTAGGATCTTTTTTGATTGAATTGAGAATAACCAGGACTTCTTTTTTTTCTTTTTTCCTAACTACATTAACCGATTTGTGCCCAGCAGCAATAATTTTCTCAATGATTTCTTCGGTCAATAATTCGCCGGTAGAAAAAACAACTTCACCGGTTTCATTATCGATAATATTCTGCCCCAGATAACAATTCTTTAAATCTTTTTCTTTTTTACTTTTTAAATTTAATTTTTCCACATCGTAAAATGTTTTCACCAATTCTTCATCAGTAGAAAAACCAAAAGCACGCAATAAAGTTGTAATAGGAATTTTTCTTTTTGTATCAATATAGACATACATTATGTCATTAATGTCAGTATTAAATTCAATCCAGCTACCGCGATAAGGAATAATACGTGCAGTATATAGAGTTTTTCCGTTAGGATGCTGGTCTGAACTGAAAAACACACCGGGACTCCGATGCAACTGACTAACAATAACTCTCTCGGCTCCATTTATTATAAATGTGCCCCATTGGGTAATAATGGGCAATTCGCCAAGATATACATCCTGTTCGATAATATCCTTGACTTCTTTTTCGTCACCTTCTCCCTCTCTGGCAATCAAGCGTAACGTTACCCTCAGGGGAGCGGCATAAGACATATTGCGTTCTCGACATTCCTGAAGATTATACCTTCTTGGATCGAGATGATACCCAATATATTCAAGAGTATATTTTTCATGAACATCGGATACCGGAAATATTTCAGAAAATATCCGGTGAAGCCCTTTTAACTCCCTTTTACCAGGGAGAATGTCCGTTTGTAAAAATTCGTTATGGGAATGAACCTGAACATCAAGAAAATTAGGCATTTTCTCAATATCATCAATCGACCCATAAATATTTCGTTCAACAAATTCAGTCTGGGACAAGCCAACACCCTCCACAATTAATAAAAACCACAAGCCGCTTAATTACAGCCCATGTTTCAGAGTTGGTTATTTTTAACTCAGGCGATTCTGTCATTTATCTATCTATCTCCCAACTCAAGGGAGCCTCTTTAAGCAGTCAATCACCCCAATCTGATAAAAAACAGGGGATAAAATAATTTACAACAAAACAAACGGGTCGAGAACTAAAAAGTTCCCGACCAAATTTGAGAAATACGGTTATTTGACTTCCACGATTCCGCCGACTTCTTCGATCTTTTCTTTTGCTTTTTCAGCATCATCTTTAGAAACACCTTCTAAAATGGCACCTGGAGCACCGTCAACCAGTGCTTTAGCTTCTTTAAGACCGAGTGAAGTCAACTCGCGAACAACTTTAATAACCTGAATCTTTTTATCACCGACAGCATTCAAAACAACATTAAATTCTGTTTGTTCTTCAACAGCACCGGCATCACCGGTAGCTGCTGCAGCAACAGCTACTGGAGCAGCAGCTGTAACGCCAAATTTATCCTGAATTTCTTTAGATAAATCAGCAAGATCCATAGCACTTAGAGCAGAAATCTTCTCAACGATTTCTTCAATAACTTCGTTGGCCACTTTCAAATCCTCACATATTATTGGTTCAAAATTATATTTTCTATTCTAATAGACAATTATCGTCACCCCGATGGAACCAAGACGGAGAGAAGCATTGACAAAAATCATCTTATTATAAAGTTCCAAATTATCCTTCGGTTTCCCTCTTCTCTTGTAAAGCATCAATAGACCCAACCAATTCTCTAAAAAATCCATCCAAGCTGCCAACCAATTCTGAGAACGGTGCCTCAACAGACGCAACCAATTGAGACAGAAGCATTTCTCTCGACGGCAAATCAGCCAGCCTTTTAATGTCTGACCCGGGATAGAGAATCTCTTCAAGATAAAAAGCCTTCATTACAGGTAAATCTTTATCTTTGAAAGAATCATTGAGGATTTTAGCGGCTACTGCCGGTTCATCTGACGTAAACGCAAGTGCCGTAGGACCATTTAAGTGTTCATCAACACCACTTACACCAGCTTGGCCAGCCGCAATTTTAAATAGCGTATTTTTAGCTATCAGATACTTAACATTATTACTTCTCAGATTTTTTCTGAGATCTGTCATATCGGCTACATTTAAACCTTGATAATCAGTTATGAAAAAAGAGTTCGATTCATCAAACAACTTTTTAATGTCAGCCACAGCATTTATTTTTTCAGGTTTTGGCATAATTCAGACTCCTTCTCCATTATTTCTTTAGGGTTGCCAGAATTTCTGAGTGATCTAATTTAAAGCCGGGGCTCATTGAAGTACAAATTGAAGCTCCTAAAAAGTAGGCACCTTTAGTAGTTTGCGGCTTAGCTTTAATTAAAGCATCAATAAAAGCAAGTACATTAGCTTCTATCTTATCCAAATCAAAAGAGATTTTTCCAACTGCAGCAGCAACATTAGCTTGTTTATCTACCCTAAATTCAATTCGACCACCCTTGACTTCATTAATAGCCCGAGTGACATCCATTGTAACCGTACCAGTTTTCGGATTAGGCATTAAACCACGTGGACCAAGTATTTTACCCAACGGACCCAAGACTCGCATCATATCAGGAGTTGCAACGGCAACGTCAAATTCAGTCCAGCCACCTTTTACTTTTTCAGCTAAATCTTCAGCACCAACAAAATCGGCACCGGCAGCCTTTGCTTCTTCGGCTTTTTCGCCGGAGGCAAAACAAGCAACTTTTACGCTTTTACCGGTTCCACTCGGAAGTGAAACGGTGCCACGTACCATCTGATCAGCATGCTTTGGATTAACCCCAAGACGAACAGCCACTTCGACAGATTCGTCAAATTTAACAAAATGATTTTCTTTCAAAGCTTGAATTGCTTCAGCAAGTGAATACCGCTTGAAAGAATCTACCTTTTCACGATAACTCTTATAATTTTTCGAATGTTTCATCAATCCTACTCTCCCTGTCCTTTAAAAGGCCAGGTACAAACGAATAAAGTTTAAAAATTACTACCGCACTTCAATGCCCATCGAACGTGCAGTACCTTCTATAATTAACATAGCAGCATCAATATCAGCCGCATTTAAATCTTCCATTTTCTTTTCAGCTATTTCTTTAACCTGAGATTTAGTCACCAAACCAACTTTATCTTTGTTTGGCACACCAGAACCTTTTTTAATTTTCGCCGCTATCCTCAAAAGAGTTGAAGCCGGTGGGGTTTTTGTAATATAGCTAAACGATTTATCAGAATATACTGTAATAACAACTGGCGTTAAAATGCCATTACCCGATTGAGTACTTGCATTAAAAGCTTTGCAAAACTCCATAATATTTACACCGCGTTGCCCTAATGCCGGACCTACTGGAGGTGCCGGATTAGCCTTACCGGCCGGTATCTGAAGTTTGATATATCCCGCAACTTTTTTTGCCACTTTTAAAAGCTCTCCTAACTTTTCTGTTTCATATATTCAACCTGAAGGAAGTCCAATTCTACCGGAGTAGGACGACCAAAAATCGAAACCATTACTTTTACCTTACGTCGCTCCAGATTGACCTCACTAACCGTACCGGAGAAGTCAGCAAATGGTCCGTCATTAACTTTAACGGGATCACCTGCCCGAAAAGGAACTTCCGTAACTTCCTCTGTACGACTTTTATCAATCTGGCCAGCAATTCTTTCCACTTCTTCCAATTTCAAAGGACGTGGCTTGCCGCCACTTCCAACAAAATTAGTCACTCCGGGGATAGAAACCACCAACTCTTGAGTCAGTTTACTCAAATCTACCTCAAGCAAAATATAGCTAGGGAGGAATTTCTTAGTCGAAGTTGACCTTCGACCACCCTTCATCTCGGTGACCTCTTCAGTTGGCACCAAAATTTGGCCATATTTGTCCTGGACACCTGCGTTTTCTATTGCAGACTCAAGATACTTCTTGACCTTATTTTCGTGTCCGGAAAATGTATGCACAACATACCATTTTAAAGCCACTTAAAATTATCCTCCAACACCGCCGCCAAAGATACTTTGAATAAACCACGTAAGAAGGCGATCTACGATTCCGATAAAGATAGCAACAATCAAAGATACAACAATTGTTACAATAGTTGAACCTATCAACTCATCTTTAGTCGGCCAGGTTGCCTTCCTCAGTTCAGCGACAACTTCCTTTAAATACTTTTTTATTTTTTCCAAAACCACACTCTATCTTTAAGAAATTGCAGGCCAGGAGGGACTTGAACCCCCAGCATCCGGTTTTGGAGACCGGCGCTCTACCAATTGGAGCTACTGGCCTGTTGATAACTTTATTAATTATCTTGTTTCTTTATGCGGCGTACGCTTATCACAGAAAGGGCAGTATTTACTAAATTCTACTCTTTCGGGATGGAGACGTTTATTTTTTCTAGTGTAATAATTACGTCTCTTACACTCACCACAGGCTAGAATAACTCTATCTCTTGGCATTGCAATTCAAAAAGTTAAAAGTTAATATTTTCTTATTCCGTAACTTCGGCAACAACGCCAGCACCTACGGTTCGACCACCCTCACGTATAGCAAATCGAAGCTCTTTCTCTAACGCAATAGGTGTTATTAATTCTATATTCATCGTGATATTATCTC